>JAVCDD010000205.1 GCA_030765125.1 Candidatus Hatepunaea meridiana | reverse complement strand
CGTCAACAGTGTAGACCAGTTCAACGTCGCCGTCAACCCTCAACTGATAACCCAGACCTTCTCGCATCAAGCCGATATTCGAGAACTCCCACTCGGGCAGATAGAAATGACCGAGACCATTCTTGGCAACTATTAAAACATCCTCAATGTTACTCAACGCATTAACTGCATCAATTGAAACACGCGGTAAATATGAGATCAAATTCCAACCGTTCTCCAATTCGATCTCGCTGTCCCATGGAATGACCTCACCTTCAATGAGCAAACCGGCATTGCGAGCTACTAATACCTGGTAACCTTCAACACCTTCCCAAAGTTCAATATCGCAGTATCTCCCGGGTGGATAATAGAATCGACCGTCTCCTGTTTTCATTAGTATCAGCAAGTTTTCATCTACGAGCGGCTGAACCAGGTCACGGAAATCAATATCATCCGGTTGAACGTTTACCGACACCATATTCCAGCCGATATTCATATTGAGCATCCGTTGAGCCATTCCACCGACACCCGTAACCGATAATGCGACAGGCAGTTCATAGCTTCCATCCACACCGTCGTGAGTAAACAACAGATCAGCTGACAGATCGGTTTGTCCGGGGAATCCTTCGCTGTTTAGTGTTACAATCAGGTCTTCGCTCTCGTCAGCTTGGATGATGCCCGCCACAGGTTCAACAATCATCCAGTCGGTGCGAGATTCCAGATGCCATATAGCGAGGTGATCGTCGTTCTGGACGATGCCTGCCAATACCCAACTGTATGGATCCCATCTGTTTGTTATACAGATACCACCAGGACGACCTTCGTTGAAGTTGAACTCGGTAACCAGGACTGCGTCACCGTTATCAAGGTTGACTTTGCTGACTTGAATATCGGTTTCCTCGCCTCTTGAGAATATGTAAAGATTGTAATCATCCGGATCGTCAGACCAGTAGGCAAGACCATACATACGAACATCTCCAGGACGTTCGATCTCGCGAACGACTTGACCGTCAAGATTGGTGGCAAATATGTCGGATGTTACATTTGCCGACCAGAAGATATTGTTATCAGAATCCCAGGTCAAGCTGCGGTAAGATGGAGCTTCGCCCTCAATTGTGGCGACCCGTTGACCTCCGGTTGTGAAACCGTAGATGATGTTTTCGTCAGCTCCCCAGATCAGTTCCCCGTCCCAGCAAAGATCTCGCATTCCATAATCGGATTCGTGGAATTGGTCGAACTGGCGGACAGGTTCAAATTCAGAATCGAGTACATATATTTTGTTGACGTCCTCTCTGTTATTACCACCTGAAATATAGAAATGACCTTCAGCGAAAGCGACACCGTTTATCTGATTATCTTCAACTATCTCCTGAACATTAACGTCTTCTCGTAACTCCCACAGTTCAGCTTGAGCGCCCTCGGGGAATATTCGTTCCACCGACCAGGTAAGCGGTCCGTTGCCGTCGTTTGTGATATTGAGGGTAACCTCTATCTCCTCATCCGGCGCGAGTGATCGTACTATACGCACAGGATCGGGTATGAATTCACCGTGCAGCAGTGCAAAGTTCAGTTCGACTTCCTCATCAGCACCGACCTCAACTTCCTCCTCCATATAAGGCAAATAATCTTCTTTTGTAATAATAAGATTGTATGTCCAGGCGGGGATTTCGACGAAATCATACTCACCTTCTTCGTTGGTCGTTTCAATGAATTCAAAATTTACAGTTGAAACCGCTACATTTTCGATAGGTTGATCGGTTCTGGCGTCGGTGATAACACCAAAAAGTCGTCCAAAGCCCTCTACCACGAATATATGAACCGGAATTTCCATTTCATCGTTGTCGGGGTCGTTTGATTCAAGCAGAACAATCCTCTCATATTCACCCAACTCAAGTCCTTCAGTATTGGCTGTAAAGACGACATCGAGGAATTCACCGGTTTCCACTTCGCCATCATCATGATCAAACGTCAACCAGTCCGGATCTTCACCGAGGTCTGTCAAGCTGAACTCGAGAATATACCGTTCGCCTTGGTCTTCTGAGCGGTTAAATATGCGTAATACTTGCTCAGCCTCATCGTCAACGGGTACAGGACCGAATTCAATTGATTCACTGTTCAATTCAAGCTCACCATAAACCTCTTCGATACCATCGTCGTAAATATATGCATTCTGATTAGCCCATTGACCACCCGCCAACAGATTGAAGCCATCATGGGCAATGCCCTGATGAGGATATCTTGTGGTATTTGACCTGAACTCCCGGATAATTTCGACTTCATTATCTTCGAAATCAATAGCAAGCTGTGAGATGAATCCCACCGACATCACCCAGAAGTGTCCGTCATTGTGTGCACCTACCCATTCAATAGATAAAGCACGACCATGGTTGATAGCAGCAACAATATTGGGTCCCTCATCTACAACCCTTCCATCACGATCCAACTTGTAAATGAGTTGATTTTGATTATCATTTTCTGAGTTGGCATAAAAGAACTCACCATCCCAGGCGAGACCGTGGTGTCCGCCGCGCGGCAGTTCGATTTCACCGACATGTTCTCCTTCCCGGTCATATAGATGAGCGATGCTATGATCTCCACCTGAATATTCGCATACCCAGAATACACCATCGACCGGATCCCAAGTCATCCCAATTACATCCGACTGCTCCATAGCAAAATCGTTAATTACTCTGAAACCATCAGGATCAATGCAGTACAAACGACGATTATTTTGACGGGTTGATCCCCAGATGTATTCACCATCCCAAGCTAAACCCGCATTATTGGCGTAAGGAACATTGAATCGTTCAAGGATATCACCGAGATCGTCACGATGTGGACCAGATTCATTATCGAACTTACCCACTTGACTTAGCTCATGTGATTCACTCTGACCGAAAATGATTGTTGGCAATAGAAACAGGAAAATCAGAGTAAAGTGTTTAATTGTCTTCATAAGAGACCTCTAAGAAAAGGATGGAGGATGAAAAACTGAATCTCTTCAATGTAAGGTATAATTCGCCTATTATCATCCATTATTGATTTTTAAAAAAAGTTGCGTTGTTTTTCTCCGTAGTGCTCAAGCTAGCTTGAGCACTACGGGGTAATATCAGCATGAATTGGAATCTTTATATCATTTTACCAGTAGTATCTTCTTAACAGTCATAAACTGTCCAGATTTCAAATTACAGAAATAAATCCCAGCAGGCAGATGTGAGGCATTGTAAGACAGGCTGTAAAAACCTGTTTCTTTCATACCTTCTGTTATTGTGTCAACCAATCTTCCTGTTTGATCGGTCAGGTTTAAATTTACATACATTAGGTTAGGAATGGTATATGATAATCCTATCTGATTATTAAATGGGTTGGGGTATGGCTCATCAAGGTAAAACATCACAGGAAAAACTTCACAGGCATCAGGATATTTTATATCAAGGTATTCCCTGGGGACATCAGAAATTCTCACCTCATCAATCAGACCAAAGAACTGAAAGTCGCCTCCGGGATTTTCATCGGCATTACCAATGATGAGTGGTCCATCTCCATATAAGATTGAGCCGCTAACCTCACTCCAACCAACTATTTCATCATCGTAAAACAGACGTATCCAATCACAATCATAAGTACCTGCAATGTAATGCCATTCACCATCATCCGGATCAGTTTCATAGTTAATTGCGTACACATCGTCTTCTGTTCTCAATTGGAACTCAACCAGACTTTCTTCACTATTAACCCTGATACAGTAGCTTTTTCTCTCTTCATCTATTCTTTTAGTGATCAACGCTCCATTATGTTGGCGTTCGTCGTTCATCCTGAACCAACCTTCGATGGTAAATTCGGTGGGGTGCAGTGATTCGTTGTCAGGGACTAACAGATAACCTCCGCCGTCAGGTGAAAACTCCAGTGCATTTTCCCAATGTCCTTCACCTATCCTGTTTTCACCATGAAGTATACCATGGTTATCGTTGTCCGAAAAATCTATTCCCAAATCGTAATCGGGACAGGTCCTCAACAAATATACATCTCTACCATTCAGGACTTCAGGTACGCTGATAGAACCTATTAAAGTATAACTGTTATCATGGTTTCTTACAATCCTATATGCTCTATTATCAACATCCTGTTCAAACACTCGCTTCCAAATAAGATGACCATTTTCATCTATCTTACCCAATCCAGTGTTGTAATGATAGCCGTCAATACCCGCGAAAACAAAGTCACCATCAGAATTACGAACGATATCATACCCATGTTGCGTACTTTCACCGCCATAAGTATTCGACCAAATGATCTCACCATCCTCATCTATTCGCATTAGCCAGTAATCATAACCGTCCTCCTCTGTCAGGGTAACGCCACAGCACATATATCCATCGTCGGTTGAAATCACAGACTCAAATATATCCCAGGTGGAATTTCCATATCTTCTCTCCCAGACTACTTCAAAATCTTCATCTACCTTTATTAAGTAAGCATGTTGACCATCGTTGTCTTGACTAACTCCAACTAACAGGTAACCACCATCATTACTACTGATAATATCTAACAGCCATTCAGCAACCTCACTACCATAACTAACCGATGAAAGACTGTCCCATTCCGAATTAATCCTCATTAAAAACATATCAAGCGATCCATGATATACTGTACCTGCTAAAAGTATGCTGTTTTCCTCGAGGAGTATGCTGCAAAAAGAATTAATACTACGACCATACATGATAAAATCCAGGCTATCCCCTTCTGAATTAGTCAATAAAAGATATGGGATTCTTCGGCGGTTTTCTCTATCATCTAAATTTCCTATAACCAGGTAGTTGCCATTATTTAACTCTGCTATATCATGAATAGGGGCTGCTAATTCCCCTGTCTCATATCTTCTCGACCAGACTTCCTCTCCGTTTGAATTGACTTTAATTAAAGCATTTGCTCGCCAATTGTTACCACCAGACCCATAACTACCAATAAGGTAACAACTGTCAGAGGTAACGATACCACAATGAACATATTCACCATCGAATTGACTGAATGACGCTGTCCATAGGGAGTCCGGAGCACACCTGTCCATGTGCCACAGGGCAAGAGTATGTTCGTCGGGTTCGAAAGGTTCATCTGGTTGAGCATCTAATATAAGTGGTATCAATAAAAAGAAAAGAGACCATCTTAAAATATTATAGATATACATAAAACCGTATCCTCAATTTGGTGGGTTATTGTAAGTTCAAATCTATAATAGTATTAAATCATATAAAATGACCTGCATCACATTCAGGATGTTTTGCATATCATTTATACTTATTGTCTGACCGAAAAACCCCGTTTTCTGGATATTTACCCCATTTTGTCATTCCCGCGAAGGCGGGAATCCAGGAGAAACAACAGATTATCTGGATTCCCGCCTTCGCGGGAATGACAAAATGGGATTTCTCGGTCAGATACTACTTAAGATAAACTACTTTCTTCAATCTACTTTGTTAATACTATCTTAACTGCCTGGACTTGTTTACCCGATGTCAATTTAACAATGTAAATACCGCTTGGCAGATCGTTTGCATTCCAGATGGTTGAGTGAACGCCGGATTTATGTGCGCCTCCAGTGATGTCTGCGATTTCCCTGCCGCTAATGTCGAAAGCTTTGAGAGTTGCATTGCCTTGTGTCTCGATAGCGAATTCGATTATCAATTGCCCGTTGAAAGGATTTGGGTATGCCTTTCTAATACCGAATTCGACTGGAATGGTGTTATCGGTTATTCGTGCCACACTCCATCCATCCACTTTCCAACCAACGCTAAGATCGGTACTATCGAGCCACTCAAGTGAAAGATCGGAATTGTTTGCTTTTATTGAAATAGGTTCACCTTCATTGAAACCGGTTGGATTCTTATAAGGTGGCGGACAGGAATGTCCGCCCTCCCCGGTGGAGGTTCCCCATAATGACATACCACATCTGCCATCAGTATCTACAATACCCCTACCGGCAAGCACT
>JAVCDD010000349.1 GCA_030765125.1 Candidatus Hatepunaea meridiana | reverse complement strand
TGATCATGGTTCTTCTTGCTCGTGTTCGGTTTCGGATAAATGGCTTGAAGTCCCATTAAGTTCATCAATCGGGCAACACGCTTGCGATTGACTTGGTAGTCCTGACGTCGTAGCCAGACGGTCATTCGCGGGACGCCGTAAAAAGGCGTCCGGGTATATTGTTCGTCTAACAGGCGCATCAATTCAAGGTTGAGATCGCTTTCGGTGCATGGCTGATAGTAAAAACTTGACCGATTGACACCCAGAAGTTCACACTGGCGTTTAACTGAAATCTGTGGATGATTCGGTTCGATGAGCCCATTTCTGGCTTCAATCGCTGAAACCGGTCTTTTTTTTTAACCAATCCAACTCTACTTGGAGCTGTCCGATCTGCAGATATAACCGGTCACGAAGGGCTTCTTCATCTTTTTGTGCCTTAGCTCTCCTGTTCTTGAACATCTCCGGTAGTGAGTCCAGTGCTTGTTTCTTCCATTGACTCAATAGATTCGGATGAATTCCGTATGATGAGGCTATTTCGTTGATTGTTCTTTGTTCTCTAATCGCTTCGAGAACGACTTTGGCTTTAAAGGATGCGCTGTGGTATTTACGCTTCATATTTACCCCTAAGTGAAATTAACATCAAGGTAACTTCCACCTTAGCACCCTGTCCAGTTTTCGAGGGTAATTATACACCTTAAAATTATCCATTTCGTGTCTTGACAATGGGGATAACCTCAGGGTAACCTCAATTACCTTAAAGATAATTTCCACCTTAGTACCCTGTTCAGTTTTTGGGGTTAATTATATATAAAGAGGTTTGTACAATGAGTGCAAATGCATTTTACGAATTCTGGATAAAACGTAACGACGCAGGTCATCGATACACAACTGAAGAGTGGTTAAAAAAGAATGCCGAGGAAATACTGTGCCTTTTCCCGGTACGTGGCACATTGGTTGATGTTGGTTGTGGTAACGCCCAACTTCTTTCATACTGGGCAGATCATTTTGACAGAACATTCGGTATTGATTTTTCGCCAACTATGCTTGAAGCGGCCCAAAAAAGGATTGATGGATTAAAAATAACAGAAGTAAAATTCTTCGAATCTGATGCCTGTCATTTTCCGAAAGAAATAGAATCAGCAAATTTGATTATTGGTTACCAAGTTGCTCAAAACTTGAGCAAACAGGATATTCGAAAATATCTACGCGAATGCAAGCGAATTCTTCATCGAAACGGTATGGTGGGGATTTGTTCGATACCCTGGCGTAACCTTAAACAGATTCGTGAAGTCGGTGGACTGGGGCATTCACCTCTCACCTTGTGGAAGATGACTTTCAAATATTTCATTAGAACACCACGTCGATCATACCAACGATTTCGCTATGGTGTTATGGCTAACGGAATTGGTTTCTGGTACTCTCGACACGAGATTAAAAGAATTGCTGAGGCGGAAGGATTCGATTGTGAATTTGTGAATAGCTGGTATTATGAATACAGATTCCATGCTATCTTGCGATTAAAGCAACAAGGCTGATAATGGGAAAAAAAAGAAAACAGGAAGTTATTAAGTTAAACCAGGATGATTCTCTTGAAGATTGGGATACCTTTGTTTCAGAATCATCTCAAGGTTCTGTCTTTTCTCTATCTTGGTGGCTACGGACAACCTTATCGAACAAATTTGAAATCAGTGTTATTAAAGATGGTGACGCTTTCAAAGCGGCATTTATACATTCGTATTTTAGAGGAAACACAAAGATCATTCGCAATCCAATATTTTCTCCTTTTCAAGGTGTGTTGTTAGGAAAATCACACAGACTAAAGTACTCCGCATACCTTTCTGATCAAATGGATTACTTGCGTATTTTGATCCAGACACTGCCACAAGATGGTAAAATCGATGTTTTATGTCATCCGAATTTTACAAATTGGCTTCCATTTTATTGGGCAAATTATAAGCAAACTACAAGATATACCTATATTGTGGAACCTCTATTCGATGAGAAGCAACTCTTTAAAAATATCCGATCAAATGTCCGAACGGACGTGAATAAGGCTAAAAGGAAAGGATTGATTGTTGAAGAATCTATGGATTTTGATCTATTTTGGGAAGTTATCCAAAAAACCTATTTCAGGCAAGATAAATATCCACCTATCCGAAAATCATATTTAGAAAAACTATATCGTGAATCTCATGCAAGAGGTTATGGGAAAATACTAACTTCTTTCGACGAATACAGAAAACCTTATGCAACACTATTTTATGTTTGGAGCTTTGGGACAGCCTATTTCATTATTAGTGGTGCTGATCCGGATATTCGAAATGTGGGCAGTTCTTCGCATATTTACTGGAATGGATTATTGGACGCTGCGAAGGTAGCAGAGAGAGTGAATTTCTGTGGTTCGATGATGCCTCAGGTTGAAACTTTGCTCAGGGCTTTTGGTGGTAAACAGACTCCCTATTTTTCTATATCAAAGGACAACACACCTTTTCTGAAAAAAGCTATGCATAATGTTAGTATTAGAGCAAAAGAAATCATTAAGAAATACGGGAAGATTGGTCATGATAAACAATGAACAGATAAGTAAAGCTTTCAAGTATACCTTAAAAGTGCTTCTAGATATGTCAACCGAAGACGTAGCAAATTATTGTCAATTTATAAAGTACTTGCCCAGGCGCGAGAATTTCTTTCCGGAAGAAAGAGTGCTTTATATTATCCCCAGTAATTTTTTCGATTCAGCTATTTATGGCACTGAAAAGTCATTACCACTTTTACCATTAAAAGAAATCAGTGGCATTCCGCTACTTTTTGGCTATAATAAGATAACTCATGATGGGAATCGTTTAGTTGTATATGCTGACATAATAGCTTCTGCTTTCTTTTTATTGACTCGATATGAAGAGCTTATACGAAAAGACGTTCGAGATGAACATAGACGATTCCCAGGGGAAGAGTCTCTTCCGTTCCGAGCTGACTTCATACATCGTCCTGTTGTTGATGAATATGCTGATTTATTACGTTCCTGGTTGAAGATAATTGGAATAAATGTCCCTCTACCAAAGAGAAAGTTCTCTCTTCAATTAACTTGTGATGTAGATCACATAAATACCAATCCTTTCGGTATAATCAGTGTCTTAAGACGTATTCCCAGCTTTGTGCTTGGACGACAAAACTTTATGACTGTGATAAATTCTTTGGCAATCCAGCTAAACCTAAAAACCGATCCTTTGCATACATTTGATATATACTTTGACGCACTACAAAAAGGTATAACAGAAGTACAGAACATAAGGTCAGAAATAACATTTTTCTTCCTTGTTGGAAGTAATAAATACGCTTCACTGAATCGAACAAACTATAGAAAGACCGCCATATCAATCATTAGAAAAATTATTATGAAAGGCGGAAATATAGGACTTCACGCTAGTTATCAAGCAGGAAGTGAACCCGATTTGTTACATGAGGAATGCGATATTCTTGAGCAACTATGTGAATGTAAGATACTGCGTAATAGACATCATTATCTACGCTGGAATGAAATCGAAGATGGATGGGAAATAAAAAACAGCGGAATTAATTGGGATTCTACACTGGGGTATCCAGATGTTGCTGGATTTAGATTGGGTATATGCAGACCATTTCAGTTATTAGATCCTGAAAGAATGGAGTTGTTCGAAATCGAAGAACATCCTCTCATTTTAATGGAAGGCACTCTTAGTGAAAGAATGCAACTGTCTTTCGATGAAGCTTATGATTATTCAAAGAATCTTATTAGGCAAACACGTAAACATAGTGGTGAATTTGTAATGCTGTGGCATAACAGTAGTTTAATACTACACCAAAATAATTATTATCCTGCTCTATTTAATAAAATTATTGATATTATGGAAATGTCCTAACATAGTTATTAGTTTTTCTTGTTTTGATCCTTTTCACTTATGTCGCGCCCCAGTAGAAATCGGAATTTTGGGATCGTAATATAAGACACTCTTTACAGGAGAAAAACGATGCCAAAACCACGAAAAAATTACACAGCCGATGAGAAAGTCGCCATTCTTCGCCGTCATTTAATCGACAAGGTTCCCATATCGGAGCTATGCGAAGAACGGAGGTTGCAGCCAACTGTATTCTACCGCTGGCAGAAAACGTTCTTTGAAAATGGTACCGCCGCATTCCAAAGTCAGCCTGAAAAGAAAAACCATGATCACAAGATTTACCCTTACTTGCTGCGGAATGTTGAGATTGTTCATCCTGATCAAGTTTGGAGCACGGACATCACGTATATTCGTATGAAAGGTGGCTTCCTGTATCTGACCGCAATAATAGACTGGTTCAGTCGTTACGTACTGTCATGGCGTCTGTCCAACACACTGGATGCACACTTTTGTATCGAAGCACTTGAAGAAGCGTTCCAATTCGGGCATCCGGAAATTTTCAACACGGATCAAGGAGTGCAGTTCACCAGCATCAGATTCACAAGCATTCTTGAAGACCACAATATCAGCATCAGTATGGACGGTCGTGGTCGAGTCTTGGACAACGTCTTCGTAGAGCGTCGTGGCGATCGGTCAAGTACGAAGAGGTCTACCTGCACGATTACCAAACTCCGGTTGATGCGCAACTGGGTCTGGATCACTATTTCAGGTTCTATAACGAAGAGCGATTCCACCAGTCGCTTGGGTACAAAACGCCAAGCGAGGTTTATGGTGATCACGGAAATGGGTTTTCAAGGCATAAGGAAGTCTATCCTCCGATGGTGGCTAGGAAAGAGG
>JAVCDD010000246.1 GCA_030765125.1 Candidatus Hatepunaea meridiana | reverse complement strand
GATACTAAATGACTTCTGAAATCAATCTGCCTGAATCGATAAATCAGGCAATTTCCAATGCAAGAAAGCATATCGAAAAGCTCGTCCCTGAAAAGTACAGGGATGACCTCCTGGTTGCTAAGGATAAATATACCCTTGACGATACAGACTGGCTTAACGGCACTTATTATGCAATAATAGCTTGTATTATCATAGGTATATTAGGTTTAGTTTTTACTTTTAATTTCTTCCCATTTATCAATGAATTTAAAAACCCTATACTATTTGAACCGTTTAATTCAGTATTTGCATGCTATATAAAAACCATCTTTAAGATATTCATAGTAATTATTATTTTTGTTCCTTACATATTTATTGTCAGGCACTTAAAACTGTATCTTGAAGACGTGGTTCTAAAGAACACTTCGTTGCTGCTAAGACGCTTTGCTGGAATCCTACACCTCTACGGGGAACAGGATAAGCTTAAAGAGATGGGCTTGGATAGATATAAAGATGATAGTATTGAGGTCAAGGATTTAGAAGAAATTCATCAAAACATTAACAGCGCCGCCGCTGAATATACAGGCACAAAAACTACTGCATTATACAACTTCCATAAAGGAAACGAGGAGAACTATGTTGGAGCTTTCACCGATAGCTCTCGACGACACCTGTTATGGGTTGTACGATACGGTATTATTGGAACATTTATTGGTTTGTTCGGATCTTTTATAATATATGGAGTCGATCTGGGCACTATACCGGTTGAAAATAAAGATGCAATAAAGGCAGCGCTGGTTCAGGCAATGTTCGGTTATGCTTCAGCCGTTCTGTCAAGTATTATTGCAAACTGGATAAGTGTCTATTATGAGAAGAGAATCTCAAACGTAATTATGAAAATCAATCTTCTTGAATGGATTGAAGGAATATATATTGATGCTATGCAAAGAAGCTCAGTATCAGCAACAAAAGATAGTTATAATGCGCTTCTCAAAAAATATAACGACGCCATCGGAAGAACGGACTTGATGTCTGAAAAGATCAGTGAAATCAGCGAATTCTTCATTAAGTTCACAAATGCCGCTATGGGAGGCATAACAGGTGTTGCCAAGGGATTAACACCAGAAAAAAAGGAGAAATAAATTATGGCAGTCCAGTATGTAGACACATCGGAGAATGAAATATCGCTGATGATAACGGATGCCTTTACCGTTGTTGCTACGGTCGGTTTTATCCTTATAATGGCGATGATTCTGGCTTCCGACTTTGTCAAAGGAAAAGCTATGGAAGATGTATGGGATGTTAATATGGTTGAGATTTTTAATGACAACCGTTTCGAAGGTATCCGGTCAGGTACATACTATCGAATACCTGAAGAGTACCGGGAGGCGATAAAGCGGATCGAGAAGGAATTTGAATTCGGATACAAAGACAGCTTAAGAATATCCAATATTAACTCATTTGTAGCTCCTTCCTTTCTCGGTCAATATAGACAAATAGATATCACAAATAGTAACGGTCGTCTGTGGAAAACCGGATATGCACCTAATGATTACATAGACGCCATTTACAGGATTACATTTCCGCCGGATAGCATTCAGAAATACTATATACATCGGCTGTTTATACTTCCCCCTGGTGGATCTATGTTTGACTTTGATACTTGTCTTATTGATGTGTATTTTGAATTTATGCCTGTTAATACTGGTGGGTATGAGATAGGTTCCTACTGTAAGGAACTGGATCTAAGTATGCAAATTGATTCGCTAAGTCGAGACACTATTATGTCATCCGAAAGCCGGTTCTGTGACGTAGAAGCGGATACAATCCTCATTAACAAAATGAAAGACAGGATTTACAGAGATTGGAGAGGTACAAAATGAAATACCTGAAATACACCGTTTTACTTGGAGTTGTTTCGCTTTTCATGTTTGAAACAGCTTCGGCTCAGGGCGGTAGTGAAAAATGGAAGCCTTTCGCAGAGGGCAAACATTTGTACTGGAACAGCCCATCAGTTCTGGAATTGAGGGATGAATCAAGTATAAATGCAATTGTTAGCCGTCTTCAAAGAATAGGACATAGCGTTGATGCCTTGAACCAGACCAACCGGGTAATAGTACTTATGTTTGGCGATGTTTTAAGGGCGGAAGACATCCTAATATTCTACCGCGGTGAAAAAAGTGTGCTTTATACTTACTCACTGCAAGCTGAGGAGAATAAAGAGAAACAGTTTATAGATTTTCTCAAAGATTCCAGTGGGGGAAGCTGTTGTAAACCATCATATCTGAATGAAATAAAATACACTGACTATTATGACACAACTTCAGTGATAAACAAGAATCGCTTTAAAATGGTCAAATTCTTAAGAGTATTACATAGTTTGTGGAAAATTGATGGAATAAATTCAATGAGCTTGAAGTTCTGGGATGGTAGAGTAGTTTCTGCAAGAAATGTTCCAAGGATTGCAGTAATTAAAGAAGTGGAAGGAGTGAAGGATAGAATCCATTACGATATCAGAAACCAAAGGATTAATAATTTATACGTCTCTCGCGAATTGAGCAAAGATATACTGGACTTGGATAATAAGGTAATTCGACTTAAGCCAATTAGAGTAAAGGACAAAAACGAGGTTGTAGATCCTTACAGCCGGATCGGTAAAGGCTTGGTCAATTTATATGTCGATAACGCCGGAAATGCGGTTCAGGTTAAACTTCCCGGGAATGACATTAATTGGATGGATGGTCAAAGCTTCCCGATTAGAAAGATGGATTTTAACAAGGTAATAGGTGAAGAAGAACTAAAAAGCAGCAGGGATTTCTTTAATCTCGCCTTATTGAACCCGGTAGGCGTTACCGCTACTATGCACTATAATACTGAGGTTAAAGAACATCCTGTCAGCCGGATTCTGACGCCGACGAAAAATAAAAATCTCGGGAAGTATGCACAATTTACATCTGTCATTTATGTAAATCCGGTCGGCACTCCGGGAGGAGCGCTACAACCTTCGCCGGATGATATGGAGCTGGTCATTGGACTTTGGGATGATAAATCAACCAACAGGAAATTTATTACAGATATTTTCGGGTTCAATAACCTGCCGGATTACATTATCGACGGCAACACCAGGAATATGAAGGTAACCTTTGCTGAAGGTAAAATCGAGCGCGGTTACTGGACAAAGATTGAGAAGCCGGATACTACACAGGTATT
>JAVCDD010000196.1 GCA_030765125.1 Candidatus Hatepunaea meridiana | reverse complement strand
TTATGCCTTTAGCTCAGCCGGAGTAGCGTAGCTTGCTACGCGCTCGCAGCAAGCTTTTCTGCTCCGGTATTATTAAGTGGACGCGCAGCAAGCTTCGCTACTCCGGTGTTATTAAGTTTATACATTGCTGAGCTAAATGCATAACCGAACAAAATATTCTGCGGAATCTGAGCAATCTGCGGAAAAATATTTAAAAATTATGAAACATTGATTTCAACCAATAAACAACAAAGACCTAAAAAGCAAACAACCCCAAGGGAAGCGGTTTGGCAGATATATGCACGTTGGTTAAAACGCAAGTTCCGCGTTGATGATGAAGCTGCGAAAACCCAGAAAATGCAGGATTGGCAACCGAAGGATAGAGCGCTATTCCAGGAACTGCTGTATGGCGTAATCAGGCGGCATGGAACGCTCGAATATATAATTAGGAAATTAAGTTCGAGGGAGCTTAACGTAAACGAAGATATTTATGCTATAATAGCTGTTGCTCTTTACCAGATGTTGTTTCTCGATAGAATCCCCGACCATGCTGCCGTTGATACCGCAGTAGATATGTCGAAGCGATACGGAGCGCCGCCGGTTGTGAAATGGGTAAATGCCGTTCTTCGCCGTGTTGGTCGCGAGAGGTTCGAAATACTTCGTTCTATCTCTGAAATTCCTGATCCAATTCATAGACTGTCAATTCAGTATTCATATCCTAAATGGATGATTTTGCGTTGGAGAAGACGTTTAACGATTGATAAATTAGAAGAATTTCTGAAATGGAATAATCGTAAGCCTGATATATACCTGCGTATTAATCCGCAGCGTATTGATCCGCACAAGGTTATCGAGGATTTAAAAGCAAAGAGAATATATGTGGAGCAACACCCTCTCGATACTGCATTCATTCGCTTGGGACATATCGGTAATCCTGCCGATTTGAAAGTTATCAGAGATGGCGTTGCAACCGTTCAGGATATTTCACAAAGTCTGGTCGGCAGACTGGTTGATCCGCAACCAGGTGAGGTTATACTCGATCTTTGCGCTGCGCCTGGCGGAAAAACCGGTCATCTATCGGAACTTTGTCCGGATTGCAAAATAATTGCCACCGATAGATCCGAAGAACGGTTAGCGCTTCTTAGAAGCGCCAGGACAAAGTGCAATTGGCTCAACGTGGAAGTGTTCCGTTACAATGACCTGTTGACGTCAAAACGAAAATTCGACGTCATTCTGGTGGATGCTCCTTGCACCGGAACCGGTGTACTGGCGCGCAGACCGGACCTTCGTTGGAGACGGGAACCCAAAGATGTCGAAAGGATGGTAAACACTCAACTTGAAATCCTACGCTATGCATCAGGAATGTTAAAACCAGGTGGACGAATCATATACAGCACTTGTTCGATAGAACGCGAGGAGAATGAAAACATTGTGCAGGCTTTCCTAAGCGGAAGAAAACGTTTTAACGTAATATCAGCCAAAGGGTTTCTAAATTCTGAATTGGTCGACGAAAACGGTTATCTGAGCGTGCTGGGACCGGATATCCAGGGAGATGGTGTTTTTGCTGCAAGATTGGAAAAGATATCTCAAGTTTAGAGTTCAAAAGTTCAGAGTCCAACCTTCAGGTTGTTTTGTTCAGAGTCCAGCCTTCAGGCTGTTTTCGTTCCTGTCGGGTTCCAACATCTGATTAATCCGTTTAATCTGTTGTGAATGTAGATAAGCAGATAGAATAGTGTCTGATCGTGAACCCTCTCTTTGTCATTCCCGTGAAGACGGGAATCCAGAATGAGAGTTTCTTTAGCAACCATCTAAACGAACAGCAGATTAAGCAGATAGAATAGTGTCTGGCAGTGACACCTCTCTTTGTCATTCCCGCGAAGGCGGGAATCCAGATTGAGAGTTTCTTTCTCAACCATCTAAACGAACAGCAGATTCATCAATGGAATGCACATACTAAACTTTAAACTGGATTCCCGTCTTCACGGGAAACGCCATGTCGGGGGCGACTCAACCATATATGAAAATAAAGCTCTGAGTGCGCGCTTCAGCGCGTGTTAGCTATATCCCGCATTCTATAAACTTTACGCGCTGAAGCGCGCACTCTGAACGCTTATTTTAAAGGGAATGACAGATAAGGAAAATATTAAAGAAAACATCCCAAATGCCCAAATCCCCACAAAAAAGATCTAAAGACGACTGGATCAACCTGGTTGCCGGTATGGTAATTGTAATAATTGCCTCAATCTGGTTGATATTTTCGATTGACCGGGTGGTTATGCCGTTGATTGCGCTTGCCGGTATAGAACGAGATATGCCCAACCTCCATCACCGCCATTACTACGAGGCGGACAGTGTCTGTTCAGTGCGGGGTTTAAACCTGATATGGGGACGCACACGCATTGATGACAACCTGCCCCCCGGAACAATACTCGATCAATTCCCGGTTGCCGGTGTTAAGGTTAAACCCGGGCGAAGGGTTGAAGTTGTAGTCAGCAATCGAGAGGGATTGGTGATTTGCCCTGATGTTGTTGGAAAATCGCCGCGTGAAGCAGGAATTATTGCCGGTTCTTCCGGTTTGGTAGTGAATCCGGATAAGCTGCGTTACTGGCATTCCGGAAGCTATCCTGAAGGAGTGGTAATGGGGCAGAAGCCTGAACCATGCATGGCAATGGATCGCGGCGAAGAGTTAATCCTGACCGTCAGCCTCGGCAAACGTCCGACAGAAATCGTAGCCCCTGATCTCGCAGGCAGAAAACTCAATGATATAGGAATTATCCTGGCGAAATACAGACTGCGAAAAGGTGAAATAGTAAAATACCCCGACCGTTCCGTCCCCCCCGGCACAATCCTGTCTCAAAAACCCGCACCCGGAACACCTATGGAAGCAGGCGGAAAAGTATCGCTTCGAGTTGCAGTTAAACCGGTGAAGGATTCTGATCGGTAATAATTAGGTAATCAGATTTTTCCACTCTTGCTTGCGTTTTGGTATTTGTATTGCTATATTTGTCAAGTTCATACACGGGGTGTGAACAAGAAGGGATAAAAGAACTCAAGGATAAATTCTATGATTGATGATACAAGCCCGGCGATTAAAGTTTCTGTTTGGCGCCCAGCTAACGTACAACGTCCTATGTCGTACTCTAAAGAGAGCTTCGATAATGATAGTAAGATCGAACACCTAGATCCCGACAGATTGTATGAAGAAGTTTATAACTGGAAAACAAATGAAGATGTCTGGGGAGGGGCTGAAGATATTACAGTTACTCAAAATATTCGCACTGAATTAATTGAAGGATTTGCTTGTAACTTGCCTCCTCAAAAAAGAACAATTAAGAAATTAGAGGAACTCTTAAAAAAACTTAAAGAGAAACTTATTAGTGCAGGTTCGAGATGGAGTGAGAGTCGTACTATGGTGAAACATGATGAGGATAATACTTTAAGAGCAAACACTTTGATTTCGTTTTACAATCATTTACGGTGGTTATGTTTAGTGTTTAAGAATGTTCCTGGTGTATCGGTGACAGTAAGATGAACGATCCAACACTATTATCACAAACTGAAGCAGTAAAAGTTCTAGCAAAATTCTTCAAAGAAACACAGAATAGAGAAGCAGATTTATCTATTCATGAAGATATCTGTTTTCCATCAGACGAATGGCTTCATATTGGGTCAATCAAACTGCACCCACGATTTATAGATGCTTCTGAGGAGCAAATAACTCCTCTCGAGACAGCTCTTCGTTTCGGATTCTTCGATTGTGCTTGTAGAAAATCTGAAGATGTAACTGAAGGCATTAAAAAACTCTTGAAAGATAAATTTAGATCGGATTTAAACGCGGAGGACTGGAACAAAGCTGAAAATAACATCCAATATTCCCTCGATGAGATTGCAAGAGCTGTTGTTCGTACAGGGCTTATAAATCCTGTTTTGGATGCACTGACATTGGAATTACTTCCATTTAGACGACCTACTACCCTGGTAGTTGATACGAGTGCTGTATTACATGGAGGACTAGACTTTGCTGTTAGGTTTCTCTGTCCATCGGCTAGGATAAAAATCCCTGCTGTGGTGCAGATGGAGATATTGAATAGCTCAGACAACTATTTTAGATTACGTCGAACCTCGAAACATAAGTTAAGCTCTCTTTCCCGAGCATTATATGAACACGCCAAAAGTCAGGGAGGACAAAGGGCTATAATTCGATTAGAATTACAAACCGATACAGAGATAGAACGGACGAAACAAGGTTCTGACCCACTCAGAGGAGTAATTCGCGCTGATGAAGAAGAAAAAAGTCTGGGACTGGAAAGGATGCAAAGGAGTTTTGCAGATCGTCTTATATTTGAAACAACGAGGGATCAACTGGAATACTTGCCACCAGATCATCGTGTTATGTTAATGACTTGCGATCAGGGACTTGCACGTATGAGTCTTTCTGAAGGAATCCAACCGTTCTTCTTTATGGCAACGAAATACTCCCAGATATCCGGACAGATATTTACAGGAACTAATTTCCATCCATTTTCAGATGAGATGTTTTCCGTTTCTTTAACCTCTTTACTTTGGGAACTTGCCGTTACATTTGGCAGTGCAAGACTTGTTACTAAAGATGGAAAAGGAAAATTTGAGATTTATGCTATTGGAAAGGACATTGTTTGGCAACCATTTCACTCTATCCAGGACCTGCTTTGGGTTGACTATCAAATTCCTTCACGAGAAACACAATTAGAGAAAGCAGAACCAGCAGAAAGAGAGACTATTAAACGTGAAGTACAAGCGACAAAGGAAAGAAAAGCTCCTGAAATCGCTATAGTAAAAACAAAGAGAGAAAGTATAAAAAAAGTTAAGAAAAAGATCACTAGTTTGAAGTCCGGATCATACTCAATTAGCTTTGCAACCTTACTGCAGCTTATTGAAGCATTACAAAGTAAACAATCTTTAGCTTGGAATGATTGCTATGATCTTTTATCGATAAGAAGTGAAAAGCACTTAGATGAATATCGTAGATTCTTACTCGCTGGTGATTTCATTGGTGAACAAGAAGGAATAATCAAGTTAAAAGATAACTTCTACAATTTTTGGAATAATCTTATTGCCTTAAATCTCAACGAAGTAGCAATAAGTCTACGAAAAATAGAATCATTCAACCGATTCATCAACTATTTGAGTAAGAATAGACCAACTAACAAACAAGATGATTTACCTATAGGTAAGAAAGCCTTCACATCATATATCATCTTAGCTGAAATCTGTGGGTTAGCGTTAAAGATCCCTGAGCAAGGAGTATTTTCGACTTTAAAACAGCCGAGTCCCTCGAATTTCGCTCAAATGGCTTGGTCAACTTATCAAAAATTGAGAAAAGGTGAAGATTATATCTTAACAGGGGATTGGTTTGAAGAGCTTGCTAGTCACTATAGCGTACATCCCTGGCATGCCAAACATCTTCTTGAGCAAACAAGAGGTTTAGGGTTGCTTGAGAGATTTGTTGAAGGTTCTACACCTGAAACGAGATTTGAAAAGCATGCACTAAATATAATTGAAGTGATTGATGGTCGCCCATTAGTTAGAAAAATAAAACTATACCACGGGGATTTTCTAATATCAGGCAGCGCAAGTGTGAGTTTACGCATAGAAAAGAGGGGATCATGGGATTAAAAGAACGACTTGGCAGAATTGGAATCAATGACCAAGATATAATAAAGCGTAAACTGTTTAAGGCTTTTGGTTTTATCGCGAATCCTTTTCCACCTGCTGGTCAACCCTTCGGACATCCACATTTAGAGGATGAGGCTGACGAAAAAATTGCTACTTTTATCTCATCTTTTGAATTTAACAATACATCTCATGCCCTTCTCATTGAAGGCAGGCAAGGAGTTGGTAAAACAAATTTGTTGAACTATTACGAGAGTGAACTTAAGGATCTTTACCTAGAGGATGAAGGATTTTACATTATTCGTTACTTACCTGATCCTGAACCAAGTTTTGACAAAATTATACGATTTATATTTAATGCTTTAGGCAAAAATCATATATCAAAACTGGGACAGGAACTCGCTACAAAAAATGATCAAGAACTTGAAGGTATGATTGCTAGAGTTCGGTCTTACGATGTTAAGAATGTCTTAATAAATTTGAGGAAGTCGTTTCAAGACGATGAGAATAATTCATATATAATTGATGATACACTTGAATGGTTAGTTGGTTTGCGTCTTTTAAACAGGCATAGGTATTCTTTGGGTGTTCAATTCAGGTTAGATACAGTTGAATCAAAAACTCAAGCTCTTCGGGATATTGTTGAATGTAGTGTTGAATTGGGCATTTTAAAAGGAATCTTTTTATTATTAGATGAACTTGAAAAACAGGATAGTTCTCTATCACACATCTCTGTTCTTAGATATCTATCTGCAATTCGTGCTATCATTGATGCGTTACCTAACAATTTCTTTCTCATGGCTGCATTAACGGTTGAGGCAAAGCGTAGATATTTTGGAATGTTACCAGCATTTGCAGGTAGAATGCAAAACTCCGTTGTTCTTAAACCATTACAGGATGACAGTGAAGCGATGGATATATATTCTTTTTATCTCTTTGTTGCAAGGAAAAAAGCAAAAAAAGAAATGAGAAATTCAGTTGGAGCTCTATATCAGACTGAATTCTTACCTGTTATTGAGATTAAGGATATTTTTGACCTTCTATTAAAAGAATCATCAGATAGAGGAATTGAGGGTGTAACACAACGTGATTTTCTAAATAAAGTCCATTTATACACAGAGGAGAAAATCCAAACACTTTTTTAAATTACAAAATTTTGTAATATTGCTTTGTATTATTACTCTCAATCAATAAATGGGAGAGTTCTTCTCGTTTTGCTGGACTTTACGTAAGCCTCCCTATCAACACATCAACAAAACCCAAAGTTGTAACCTTCGATCATGAGTAATTCCATAGTCCGGCTACTCCGCCCCCCAAAAACCTTCCTTTTTCTAACTTTTTCCCACTTCCCCTTGCATTTCCCCATTCATCCTGTTACCTTTGCTAAGGTAAAGCGAATTGTATGAGTAAAAAAGTATAAAAAAAACAAGGAGCCCATTATGCCCCGTTTATCAATTTCTTTTTTCCTGACCATCCTGCTGTTTGCAGGTTTGCCTTCCTATGCTACGATCATTAATGTACCCGGTGATTATGGACAGATTAATTCTGCAATCCAGAACTCATCACACGGTGATACAGTTCTCGTAGCGCCGGGAACTTACAACGAGAGTATCAGCTATCGGGGCAGAAATATCGTTCTTACCAGTCGATTTGCTATCACAGAGGATGACGATGATATTGAATCGACCATCCTTACCGGAGGTGAAAGCCACCGGATTGTAATTATAAATCAAAACGAAAACAGTAATGCTCAACTGATAGGTTTCACTATTCAAAACGGAAGGGCAGATTATGGCGGGGGAATTTATACCGACAGAACCAGCCCTCAGATAAAATATTGTAGTTTTCTCGATAACCAAGCCACCAATCATGGCGGAGCAGTGAGAATCTATGGTGGAGACCCGGTTTTTGAAAACTGCCTGTTTTCTGGAAATATCGCTAACTTGTACGGTGGAGCTGTTTATCTTGATCGAGGTGATGCTACATTTGATGATTGCGAATTCAAGAATAACACAGCCTATCAGTATGGAGGCGCCATCAAAGTTTACGAGGGTATCCTTAATGTAAACAATTCGGAATTCTTCGGCAATTCCGCTACCAGGGGCGGTGGCGCTGTCAGAGGATGCGAAAGACCAACCGAAACCTATTTCGATCATTGCACATTTATTGCAAACCAGGCAGGAAACGACGGTGGTGGCGCTCTGTTGTTAATTGATAGAGGAATCCATAGAATCAACTTCTGCACATTCTTCCGTAACACTGCTTCAGATGTGGGAAAAGCTGCAATCTATTCTCACCATGATGCAGAATGTTATCTGGAAAACTCCATCGTTTGGGGCAATGGAAACGGTGATGGTGATGAATTGACTATCAGCGGTGATATTGATGTCACATACTGTGATATTGAGAATGACGAACAATTCCCCGGTACAGGCAACTTCACAGATGATCCCATCTTTGTCGATACGGAAGATGAAGGCGGAGGCGGTGATGATGATGACCCTCAAAACGTTCAGCAGTTCGAGTTCACAGCAGGACAGCACATCGATGTCGGTGATATCAGGGTATATCAAGTGGAAGGAAACAATGATGTTTATATCGAAATCAACATGGATGACGAATTTTTAATGGAAGAATCCCATGTAGATTGGGGGTATACCACCGATGATATCCCTCATAACAACGGAGGTCCGATACCCGGTCGGTTCGCATACAAAACCGAACACGAGGGTGATGGAGTAAGCACATACACTTATCGTCTCGACATCGGCGACTCCGACTTCACCGGCGTGTTCGTCGTTCATGGCGCTATTGATAATGGTGAAACCGCCTGGGGTGGTGACCAGGAATTCCCGGGAAACAACTGGGCGTTATACTTCGAATATGACGTCGGTGATTATGAAGGCGGCAACGGCGGCGGTGACAATCCCTATGATGTGCATCTAACTGAATACAGCCCATGCATCGACGTAGGTGATCCCAATGAAGATAATGACCCGGATAATACACGGGCAGATATTGGAGCCTACTACTACCACCAGGAGCCACCGCAGGAAGAAACTCTGATTCGGGTTCCCAATCAGTATGGCACAATTCAGGCAGCCATAAACGCTGCTGAGAATGGTGATACCGTTCTGGTTGCACACGGGACTTACGAGGAAAACATTGATTTTCTCGGCAAGACTATTCTTGTCACAAGTAACTGGATATTTACAGGTGATCAGGATGATATAGATCAGACCATCATCACCGGTGAAACTGGAACCCACGTAGTATCTTTTGTCAACGACGAGACTTCGGATACAAGGTTGGTCGGATTTACGATTCGTAATGATAATGTCGTCAACGGTAATGGCGGCGGTATTTATATTGAGGATGCCGGTCCAAATATCGAACACTGCGTTATAACAGGAATCGAGCTTGCGGGCGACGGTATTGGCGGCGGCGCCTACTGCACAGGATCGACGTCCATATTTTACTGGTGCGTTTTTTATGATAACACCGCTGCTGGAGGTGGTGCATTCGGAGCGCTTAACTCCGATCTTATCTTTCACTATTGCCTGTTCTATGGTAACACGGCTGTGTCTGGTGCCGCGTTTCATGCCTCAACTTCGGACCTGTCCTTCTTTAACTGCACTACAAGTAAAAACATCGCAATCGACGGTGAGGATGACGGTTACGGCGGTGCATTTTACATATTTACGGATGTTGAACTGAGCTTCCTGAACAGTATATTCTGGCACGATACACCGCAGGAAATTTACTGTGATCCGGAAGGTGCTGATTCGAGAGTCATCACATCCTGGTCTGTAATCGAGGGCGGGATCGACGCAATCGTTAACAGGCGCGTCTGTAATATAGACCGCTGGGATGTCAGCAACCTCGATGAAGACCCGCTTTTCGAGGATGAAGATAACGATGATTTCCATTTGACCGAAGACAGCCCTTGTATCGATCAGGGCGATCCAAGGTCCGATCCCGATCCCGATGGAACGAGAAGGGACATTGGCGTTTTCTACTTTGAGCGCGAAGATATTTATACCATCGAATACTGGGGTGGAGGATGGTGGATGATCAGCATGTCCGTACTTCCTTATGACAACGGAAAAGAAGAGGTCTTCTGGGATGACCTTACTCGTTCTTATGATGTGTTTGATTTTCAATATGATGAAGGATTTCGGAGTGTAGAGACAGTTGAGCCCGGACCCGGATATTGGTTCGGTACTGAGGATACGACGATTTATCTGGACGTAATCGGAGCTGAGGTCGAAGATACCGTCGTAACCGACCTGCAGGTTCCCTGGAACCTTGTAGGATGCCCCTTCCTGCAATCTATTGAGCTTGAAGATGTATTGTTCAGAAGAGGGGAAGAGACAATTACCGGCGCCGAAGCAATCGAACGGGATTGGATCAGTCCAATCATGTACAATTGGCGTCATGAATGGTTTGAGTACCGGACATTCTCTACGTTTTACCCATGGTGGGGATATTGGCTGGCAGCGTTTGAAGCGGATATCCAGATGTTAATACCACCGCATGGAGAGGGTCCCGGACAGATGCCGCCCGGACGTGACGAGGGAACGCCGCATTCCTGGTATTTGAATATTGATGCTTCAGTCGGTGATGCAGTAAGTTCTGTCCGAATCGGTATCGATGATGGAGCTACTAATGGTTTCGATAATATCTTCGATTATCCTGAACCTTTGGCGCCGCCCGAAGGTTACATTGTCAGGTCATATTTCCTCCATCAAGCCTGGCAGCAGGATCTTGGTGATTATTACAAACGCGATATTCGTTCAGCCTTCAATTATGAGGAAACTAAGACCTGGGACATAACGGTCGAAGCTGAGGAAGGACTCGAGGTGACTATTTCCTGGTCAACACTCTTACAGACGACGCCTGAGAGTTTCGGATATATATTTACTGATCCAACCTCGGATGAGGAAATCGATATGGTGGTTGAGGAAAGCTATGTATATAGATCGGACGGCTCCCGGACATTCACAATAAGCTCACAGTCATTCACGAGTGTCGATGAACCTGTCGAAGGCAGTATCCCGACGGAATATGCCATTTCAGCGATTTATCCAAATCCCTTCAATTCAGTAACAAAGATTGCTTATGACCTGCCTGTAACAAGCCAGGTAGTATTAAAAGCTTACGACATCTCCGGTCGTCTAATGAAAACCCTGGTGGACAAAAATCAGACCGCAGGACGTTATGTGACGAGTTGGAATGTGAAAGATTTAACCACTGGAATGTATTTCATCAGCTTGGAAGCCGACCGGTACAAATCGGTATCGAAGGTAATACTGATCAAGTAGCGCCTAACCGAAAATCCTCGTTTTTCAGAATATAACCCCCCTTTTGTCATTCCAGCCTTCCCGGAAATGATAAAAGGGGGGCTTTTCGTTCAGACGCTAAATGGTTACGTAGCCCGGTTTCTCCGAAACCGGGGAAACCAATCCGCAATCTAATCCCCGGATTCAGAGAATCCGAGGTTACTTAACTATATGCATGCTCTGTACAGAGATAGGAGAGCACAAGGATTATGTTTGAGAATACGCTTCAGCTATAACCCTTATTTTACCAAAACCAATTTTTGCGATTTGATGAAATCCCCCGCTTTAATCTTATAGAAATACATACCTGAAGAAACAGAAACGCCCGAATTATTAGTTCCATCCCAGATTATCGAATAATAACCGGCTTTTTGATGTTCTCTGGCAAGTGATTTGACTTCACGACCTGTGACGTCAAATATCTTTAAACTAACCTCAACACCTTCCTTTAAACCATATCTAATATGTGTTACACTGTTAAACGGATTAGGATAGTTTTGAGCAAGGAAAAACTCAATTGGAATGTTGGGCGTTTCAATACAATCGGAACCAGAAAGAAGCAAAAGAAGCTGACGTGATTTCTTATGAAGTTGTAAAACACTGTTTGGCTTCAGGTCTTTTCGCTTACCATAAAGAGGTGCGAAAGAGATGTCGTCATGATTTCCGCTTCTTCCAATTGCATCTGTCCCGTCCCTGCGATTATTGTCTCTCACCATAGCAGATGCATAATATGCAAATCCGGCATCAATGACCGCATATATTGAATCCTGCAGGGGAGGATCATCTTCGAGAACAGCCTCATAATGTCTAATCGCAGCTTCATATTCACCGGCAAGAACATTGGAGTATGATGCAAGGTTCAAAGCTCTTTTACGGTATGACTCGTTCTCGAAACCGTTAGATATTTCCAGGAAGTACTCGGCTAGTTCAGAGTAGTTATCTCTATCATAATCCAGAACCTGCATAAGGTGTGACATCGCCATGCAGGAATATTGTGTTTCCGGAGCTTCACTAATAATCCTTCGGTATAATGAATTAGCTTCACGCCAATTACCCTCTTTCTCCTCATGCAAAGCCTGGTAGAATAACCTTGCTATAGCATTGATATCTTCAAAGTCATCGGTAAAAGAATCAGGTGACCGGGGATTTATATTTACAGGGATTAGCTCATCTTCTGAATCAATGAAACGAAATTTAGGATCTTCTACACCCTCTTCTTCCCCCCAATAATTACCACCTACCAATTGATTTTCCTGAATCTGCCATTCTTTAGCACACACAAAATAAGGAGCCTCTCCTTGTTCATTATCGGGTGAGTTGAAGATATCGTTATGACCCTCATCTTGTTGTAATGGACCTCCTAATAACGGAAAATACTGGTCATCAACCCACATTTCTGAGAGACCATGGCGTGCAATACGATTTACGGCATTGCTGGAGAGATCAGGTTGTGCCCAATTAAACATAAACAAACCGTAATCCCTGTTGTCCTCAATTATGTTATTCTCCAAACGAGGATCAGAACTGTAAACCTCAATACCATAGGTACAGTTTGTTATGGTGTTGTGTTTAATCAACGTATTGGAAGGGTTGGAATAGTGAATAATAATCCCGGTTGAGTTCTCGTCCGGGTTACCAATAAATGTATTTCCATCTTCCTCGTTATTGCTGCCTATTACAGCACCGTCACAATAAATACCGAATACGCCAACCCCTAACTGGAAATCAATGTCAAAGTCACAGTTTGAGATTGTAGTTGCATGCCCCATATAAAGATAAACGCCATTAAAACAATTGTTAAATGTACATTCACTTATATGGTGCTCAACTAAATTCGGGTAATCAAAAACATAAACACCGTAAACGCAATTGATAAAAGTACATTCTTCAATACTCGTATCTGATTCTTCAAGGTAGACCCCTGTGTTGCCATCCTCGAATACACAATTCGAAATGGTGGCATCTCCGCTAAGAGTGACGTGACTGAGTTCAATACCGGTGTAATACATATTCCTGAATACACAATGCTCAAACCGGCTCGCTTCAGCGGTTTCTCCATCAAGAAATATTTTACCCCAACCATAGTCCGGATCAGGATCTATGCAATCAAAAATGATTGGGTTAGATTCTGTTCCTACCGCGATTATGGTTCCGGAAACGAGAATATCGATATCATAATCGTCATTGAACTCTATTATCGTTCCAGGCTCAATTTGCAGTGTCACATCCTCAGGAACCGTAACATCACCGACTATTCGAATGCGGTCGTGCCAAAGAACCGTTGAAGGATCCTCCACCTCCTCAAGAAGAATTCCTTGAGCCGTTTGTGCATAAACACCAGTGTTTTTTGCATTACACTGATATGATATCCACTCGTTTAAACGTGGATCATATTCAGACTCGGTTGACCAAACCTTAAGATGATGATATCCTGCATTGAGGATGTCAACATCTCCGTCATTATCAAAATCTCCAGAATAACACGGCGCGTTACCAGTATAGCGAAAATTACTAACAGTTTGGTTGTTCGTGGCAAATGAAGGTGTTTCATCTGTGAATAAATACGAACCATCATTTGCAAATCCCAATAATGCTCCAGTTGAATCAACAGTTACAACATCCACAACACCATCATTGTTAAAATCCTGAACACAGAAAGACGATATACAAGAATATGGCAACTCAACTGGCCAATTTAAAATTGAATTACCTTCGAAATCGACAGCATTAATAAGAATTGGAAATCTATTACTGATTGTTGATTCGCCAAACAATACTTCAGGATTTCCATCTGAGTTCAGATCCGCTAATGATAGAAAGGAATATGAGATATAAGGTTGATAAAGCGCATCTCCAGCTCTTGCCAATTCATATTCTTCAGTTTCAGGATTAAAAAACAATGGCAAAATATAAGTATCAACACTCAATGAGGGTCTACGTAAAACGACAGCATCAAGGTAACCATTTCCATTAATATCACCTATTACTGGAGAATTTATGAAGTCGTCACGATTGTGCTCATAAATTAATTCTCCTTCATGGTTAACTACTCTCAATCTCCGGACAGCATTATTATGATTATTTGTTCGTATCCAGATTACTTCAAGATCGCCGTCATTATCCATGTCCGCAATAGCAGGAGTTGAAATAATACTCCCTATTGAATGCCCTGTTTCAAAAGGCCACCCATTCAACAGGTTTCCTTCCCAATCATATGCATATAAATTTTGATTAGATTGCACTACAACATCCAATTTACCATCCAGATCTAGATCACCTAGAGCAGGTGAACCACAATAATCCTCGTTCAGCTCCGAAAAAAAAGGATTACTTGCACCTGCACTGTTTCCATTAAAGAAGTAAAGATTGTTATTTATGATAGCAACTACTTCAGGTTCACCGTCCCCATTGATGTCGCCAACAGCTGGGGCTGACAACCATTGATTATCCGCGTCCTGATCACTCCACCATAATGCTTCACCATTTGTGGGAGAAATCCCGTAGAAAGTATGATCAACATTTGAGTACAGATTTATTTCCCATTCTGGGTCATCGTCTGTATTTACAACATTCGGATTATGAAACCATGATGCTGTTTCTTCTTCATCGAATGTTAATGAAAAGCTTGAAGGAAGTTCGCATAGTAAAGAAAATAATGCGTTTTCAATATTTTCAAACTCTCCTGTTTGAAATGCCAATTCAAACTCCGGAAGATGACCTATCTCACAATTATTTAGTAACTGAGCTTGGATATAAGGATCATCCTCACCTAGGACTTGGATTATCCACTCCCAAGGTTCCTCATCATCCACAGTACCAATCGGACCCTCAATGATTAAATTAATAGCGTTTATAATATCAACATTGGCATTTTGATCTTGAGTCGAAACCGTCATCGTAATATCATCGTCTGCAGGCATCCCAAGATTGGTAATTCTTACCTCAAGTGCTGCTGTTTCACCCTGAGTTATTGACATATCATTATTACCATCAGGCCAACCAAGGGAGTCAGGTCGAACAGCCGTTACCCAGAATTTCGGTTTATCAATCACGACTGATATATCTGCTCTCATTTGGTTCTCATTGATGAAACTTATGTTCATAACTTCCACTAAACTCGGATATCCGTTATAAGCATAACTATTTGGTGTGGTAGAAGTACCGAATTCATCGTTTGCTTCAATAGGGAAAACATCATTCTCCCAATTGAGTCTAGTAGTATTCCTTGAACCAGCATCTTTATTATCAGCCTCTTCAACATCCATTCTTGGGTGGGTTCTAGAACTTCGGCTTCCGGCACGATCATAATGGTAAATAACAATACCTTCATCCCTTTCAAATGCAGCTGCATCAAAACCAATTGCTCTTCTGAATTCTGCTACGAAATATTGACCTTGCTTCCAGTCATCTTCATCTTCAACCTCGCCATTCTTCCATAAAACAACACAGTCTTCGTTTTCTTCAACATTGGAAAAGTCTATCTCACCCTCGCCCCACTCCTCGGTGCCAATTATCCTAGGTTGAAGCCAACCAGCAATCATTTTCACCCAAGCACAGATATGTGCTGGTTGGGCTCCTCCCTTCCATTCATTTCCAAAACCCATCAGACAAAAAGGTCCAGCCATAGGATGTCTTTTGCCGGTACCGTATAAATCTGGTGCTCCTAACGCATGACACAATTCATGTGAAAAAGTACCTATATGACTCGGACCTGTTCTATGCCCCATACCTCTTCTTTCTTCATTGATAGTCGCAGTTTCCATCTCAATTGCCTGTATATAACCATGTGATGGGTGTAAAGCACCCAGTCCCCGTGAACCAGCAAAGACAACCATAAGTATATCAAACTCGTTTTCGTAAATAAAATCAGCTCCAGCAGCAGCCTCATAAGCATCTCGAACAAGCTCCGTTTTTAGTTGATCATCATTATGAAAGTCTTCGCGATCTCGATCAGTAACATACCACTCGAATACGTAAGCCCCATCAATCCAAATTGCTTCGTTTAAGAAACCAGGAACCTCAACTGGTGGATGGTCTTCTGGCGGATCAGTACCTGGAACCCAATCTGTTAAAAACTCATTACACCCTTCATCTGGTGGAGCTATGTCGCAGTTTCCGTAAGAGACCTCAAGCCAGTAATCGCGAACGCTGCCGAAAACCTCCCAGCTGTCCCGAAGTATTCCGTCTGGATCATCTTCCTCTTCATCCCAGCAAGGATGAGCATCAATGATGTATTCACCTTCAGAAAAAATCTTGGCATAATACATTGCAGCTGTGTATTGGTCATCGTTGGATGTCCTATCCTCCTCCTCATCCCATTGACTGCCATCAAAATCCCCTCTTCCACCACACGCAGCATCATTATTTTCACAATCTGAAAATTGGATCAGTACAATCGCAACCCTATTTTCATCAAAGTGCAAAGGTTGTAAATCTAAGCCGTTGTTAAAATCTTCAAATTCTGCAACTCTTTGGTCGTATGCCGGACCTTCGCGTCGAAGATGCGCTTCCCCGGGTGGATCATCTACCGCTGCAATCTTATCCGTGGGAGTAAACTCGCCGTTCTCGTCGAGCTTTGCGTAATAATAATAGCCGTTATCAAGTACAATGGTGTAACCTTCGGCATCCTCAGTAACCGGAAAAAACTCATCCCCGGAATGGTAGGCTTCAAAGTATATACCGTGAGGTGAAGGTTGGTAAAGCCACAGTTCTTCCTTACTGACTGGCGCTGACACCGCTACTGAAGCTATCAATACCGCCAATAGCAGTATTGAAGACGTAAAAATAGTATCATTGCGCATTTCAAACCTCTTTTTTAAGTTTAACGAAAAGTTATAACTTCCGGATCTTTTTAATTATCCTGCCTTAACTGTATTTATTAAAAAAATTATCTAATACAAAGCAGCTTTGCTGTTCTTACATCATTATCTGCTGCAAGTTGCAGGACATAGACGCCCGACGGCAGATCGGATGCGTCGATGTAAGCGCGGTACCAACCAGCTGACTGGTGTCCATAATTCGATAAAACGACCTTACGTCCAGCGAGATCGAAGATATTGAGTTCTGTTGCAGCCGCTCGGTTCAGGCTGTAACTAATTCGTACTTCAGAATTGAAGGGATTGGGATAAACGGACTGTATTGCGAACTCCCTGGGCAGTCTGTCCACCATATCCGAAACGTCCTGAGTTAGAAGCATAAAGCTAAAACGCTCGTTGCACTCTTTGATATGCGGATCGGACGTCGCATTCACCCACCAGGTAGCCTCTAAATTATGTCCCGGATCATCAATAAGCGAATCGAGTCGAACATCCGTCGTTGTATCAGCAAGGGTAAACGAAATAGAATCGTCTGCTGCCTGAAACCAGATCGCGTAGCTGACCGAATCTTCAGGATTCAGATCGATGGACCGCTGCCAGGTGAAAGTCTGAGGTTCCGTCGGGTTGAGTGTATCCCCGTTTTCGGGCGAGAGCAGGTTGAAAGCTGAAGGTGGATAGCGAATTTCATCAACTACCTCGCCTAATACACCGTCCGGGCTGACAACCCAAGCATAGATATTTGTAGTGCCTCGCGGGGGTTTATATAATCGAACCCGGAATTGATTTCCGAAAGTATCAATGGCTAGTCCACCTCCACGGATGTCTCCGTCAAGAGAATCTGCCCAAACCACTACACCTTCTTCGCCCCAGAGAAAATCTCCATCATAGCCGACTTTGAATGTTAAGCTTCGGTAAATATTATCGCTTCTTTCGTTATAACCACAGTAAAAACCGAGAGCATCTGACCATTCCGGACCGGTGCTTATACCGCGACTCTCAAAATTAAAAGGCAGGTGGATTCCTCGAACGCCCCAGAGCATATTTCCTTCAGCGTCCACGTGAAACGCCTGTTGCAGCCTTAATGGTCTGTGATCGTATGGTGGGTCCGGTTCGTAAACATGAACGTAACATCCTCCTCGATTATCAGTAATCATCCAGGCAGTATATTTCAACGAGTCCCAATTAGCGGGAGTTATTATCGGAACACCGGGGATATCAAAGAGTAATTCGCCCTCAGTTGTTAATTGGTTAAGAGCGCAGAAGCGCCATCTGAAGTTGACCTCATCATATTGAGACATCCTGCACCAGACTACGCCAGGTCTACATTTAACAAAACCTCCTCGATGCCAACCGTCATAAATTGACGGTGGAGGTTCATCCCATAACTCGCCATCAGCCGTGACATGTTGTAAGCAATCTGCGGTTCCAACAAACATTCCCCCTTCTTCATCTAAAAACACATAGGGTTCCCAATAACCACTCCACTGTCCGACACGTATGCCGTCATCACCCCATAGCAACTCTCCATCCTCTGAGATTCGTTGAGCATATATTCCATTTTCTAAGCTGTCGTTTGGATTGAGTTCATCGCTCCAGGCAAACATACAGCCACCTTCACCATCCGATAGTGCTGGACTAACAAAACGTTGATTCGCCTCTTCCGGGTAAAACGTACAGATTAAGAGACCTTCTTCATCCCCCCATAGAACTTCACCATCAGCGGTGATGCGTCGGGCGTATATCTCATTGTTGTAAGCTAACCCCTCTATTATACAATCGCTGAACCCATAATCATTCCAGAGGATAATTGCTCCGCCATCGCCATCGGAAACCATACCTCCAATAAGAAAAGGAATAAGCGGTTCAGCTCCCCAATAGTCATCGCCCAGCCCGAAACGAATAGGTATCCCATCCTGATCCCACTGTATCTCGCCGTCACGACTGAGTTTCTGCACCCTTATCTGGTGTAATCTACGTTCGTGCCAAGCGATGATACAGCCACCTTCGCTATCGGGTATGATTCGACAATACTCAGGGACACTTCTTCTCACTCTTGATGCATCATAAACAAGCAACGGATCATAAGGATCTTGTGACCACTCGCTAAAAACGCTTGTCGATACAAGCAGTAAAATGAAAAGGATAAAGTGAAATTGGTTTGATAAAGGAATATTCTTAAACGAACTCATAATAAGCGCCTGATGATTTGTTCTGAATATCTATAAATCCCGAATCAATGCTAAGTAAAAACAGAAAGGTGATGGGTTTAATGAAAGAAGTGGAACCTGTAAGGATAACCTTAACTAATATAAGGCATTTTTTCA
>JAVCDD010000136.1 GCA_030765125.1 Candidatus Hatepunaea meridiana | reverse complement strand
TTCCCGCGAAGGCGGGAATCCAGTTTAAAGAACTTCAAATACTTGAAATCTCTGGATTCCCGCCTTCGCGGGAATGACAAAATGGGAAGGAGAATCTGAAATAATTGACTTTTTCAACAGTATCATTTATCTCTTTTGAATTCTTGCTAGTGGCATCCCGATTACGAACTTCCATTAACCATTAAAACCCGTTCCGTCTCAATCTGTTTGAAAATGTCGTGCATAAATCCAATATAGATTTCTTCTTCCTTTCGTCTTTCTGTGTGGAATGGGTAAATGAAAATCAAGAACGTCTGCACCCATTTCGTTAATGATGACTGCCTTACATATCTCTTGATAAGTACATCATTGTTATTGAATACGTTTACTGTTATCGAATAGTTCCGCGTATACGGTATAGGCAGCAACGTAGCGGACATTGTTGAAAACAAGGTTCCCAGAAAATGTTTGGTGAACGAGTTTTCTTTGGTAAATTTCATTCTGATTACAAAATCAGACGTGGTAATCAGGCTGTCTTTCTCTGCTCTTCGTTTCGGGTTGCCAACGTCGGAAGCGTATTCAGTGAATGTGGTATAGCGTCCAACATTAGATAATTCGTTCAAAGCGTCAAAGAAGAAGTCATCAAAGTCGTTTATTATCTGCCGCTTGCTTTCAAGTTTAGGGATGGCGTCATAACCTTTCGCTTGTTCGTAATGGCTGAAAACGAAAAGTACGCTGACCTTTTCAGCACCGTAGTTTTTCTTGCCGGATTCGCTGAACTCACCCTTGATTCCTGATCTGAAGGTTGCACATCCGGAACAGAGTAGAGTAGTTAGCAGGATGCTGATTATTATTGAATAGTGTTTGTTCATTGTTTACTCCTGTTAAAAAGACGAATCATGAGTTGAATAAACGGGATTTATGAAGTCGTGTCTTGTTCGATCTCTTCGGGATCGCTATAGGGTTTGCGATTTGATTAGGTGGGTTTCACCCACTGCTATTCATATTCATTCCCTCCGGGAATGCGTGGTTGTGTATTATTTATCAATTACGTCTGAGGAAAAATACAAATTCAGGATCAGCGCGGACACCTGCATATCCTTCGACTTTTGCATTCAATTGGACAACTACTTCGGGTGTATATGGGTCTAAGAAGACATCCTGTTGCGTAACAATCAAGTAAACTGTGGCTTGACCATCCGCTTCATTATCCTCCGGGTGAGTTGGAGGTTGCCAGCCGGTGTGTTTTACACTGTTACTGTCATTCATTTGATAATACCGTTCAGTCTGATGGTTGTATCGGTGAAATCTGCCTCTATTCGTTGAGAAAACTATTGGTGCGTTATTCACTGCTATATAGTGCCCGTCTTTCAACATTACCCAGCACTTAATCCGAGCTGTATCCTTCTCACTTTCGAAAAGATGATTAGCTCTATCCGTGTATAAGGTCAAACAACCGTTTGATAGAGGTAGAACGTATTCTTTCTCACCTGACACCTCAACACCGAGTTGGTATGGAACTTCAGCGGTAATTGTTACAGTATCAAAAGTATTTCCGCTCATATAAACGAGAGTCGAAAGCGCGAGCCCTGTACCGCGCGTGAAATTGTCCGGATACCCTGTGCGTGCGGAAGCAATACCGGCAACATCAGGTATGACTCCGAAATCTACCAACATACTGTCTGGTGCAGGTCTTCCCCGGAAATCGTGAACATGCGCCGAGACATCTACAAACCATGATCCTCCACCTGCATCTCTGCATCGGTTGCTTATTTCAAGGTCGATCTTGAATTCGGGAGTATCAGGCGATGTTGGATCATCATTGGAACCGTCCTTTTTGCATCCCAGGATTAATAACAGCCAGATACCTGTAATTAATAACGTTGAGAAGGTTGTTAATACTTTTAATAATGTTGCGTCAGGTGTTAACACCTGACGTAACGATGTTTTACTCAGACTCAATTAGTCTCCTTCTTTTCCCGTCCTTTCACAATTACAAACGCAATCAACGCAAATACAAAGAAGATAAGCAGCGCCCACGCCAAGCCGCCGAGTGAGTTGATTATGGTACGGTAAATCTCCAGAGCCCAGAACTCCAGCGTCAGATCGGGACGCGGGTTCTTTTCCGTGATCGGCGCGATGAATTTTTCAAGTTTATGGATGCTTACACCGGATGCTATTCCTACCACGAGTAGTGCGAATGTCAGAAACTTTTGCCAGACAGCCGCTATATCCTCACCGATAATACGTAAGAATATAGACTTGATTGGTTTTCTGAAGGAGATGATCACGATAAGAGTGACAATGACTGCGATTAATAATGTGACGAGAAGCAAAGCGAAGAATTCCATTTTAGCCCTCTTGTTTGATTTGCATTATTACATCAATATATTAGTCTGGATTCAATGAATCAAGACTTTTTGATTGCACGTCAGAAGATCCCGGTTTCGTGGAAACCAGGTTGGATAAGTCAGATTAGGAATTTGAACAGTTGATGATCAGAAGAGATTTAAAACATCAAAAATAAACGCCCTGAGTTTTTAATATTTAGGGCGTTAATTCATAATGTCATAATTTGTGCCGCCTCCCAGAATTGAACTGGGGACACACGGATTTTCAGTCCGTTGCTCTACCAACTGAGCTAAAGCGGCATGCAATTCTTTCCACCTTGAAGAGTAGAATTATAAGTTACTTGTGTTACTGTGATGCGTAGATATTCTAAGCTGAATAATGAACACGTAGAAATATAAACACACTTATATTATTTTGCAAGGATTTTTTTCCTTTTAATTTCATTCTTTTGGTTTTATATTATATGAAGGTGTGATTGTTCCATTGTTAAATTGTTAAATTGCTGAACAACAATTTAACAATCCTAAAAACACGGTTTACTTAGAGGTAGAAATGAAAAAGCTTTACGTTCTGTTAGTTGCAATTCTTCTTGCGGTTATCCTGCCGGTTACAATTTTTGGCGCTTTTCAGGATAGTTATGACGGCTGCGTTCAAATTAAAGACGATAGTGATCAAGGTATTGAAATTTTTTTTAATACTACCGATCAAATTATGCGGGATATTCCTTTGAATAACGGATCTCCTGCTTTACCGGCAATATCCCGATATGTGATTGTTCCGCCCAGGGCGGGAATTCGGTTAGAATACTCGTCTGACATCCATCCTGACTGGATTCCAGCTTCCGCCGGAATGACAGCGAATGGATTAGCTCAACCTGTTGAAATCAGTAAGCCGGTGATTGTGCGAGGGATCAGGATGGTTCTGGTGACCGTTTATCCTGTTCAGTATGATCCGCAGACCGAAAGTTTTATTCATCACAAGCAGATAGAGGTTAATCTTCGATTTACCGACGATGAACCGATTAATCCTGTGATTTATTCCGGTCATCACCGCAATTACAGTCCTGAATTCACCAAACTCCTGCGAGCTTTAACTGTGAATGCTGACAGCTACCTGCGTGATGAAGGTGAGATCGGAGGCGATTATGTTGGGCATTACCTGGTTGTGGCGCGAACTGAATGCCTGCCTTTTGCCATACCGTTGATAGAATGGAAACGTCGTGCCGGATACAAAGTGGACGTCCTTAGATATTCCGGTGAAGACGCCGGGAATGCTGAAGATATTCGCGACGACATCCAGGAGCTTTACAACGCATATCTAAATGAAGGAATTGATCCCTTCGATCATATCTTGTTATTAGGGGACAGACCAGGCAATCAGGGAAGAGCACCCTGGATTCTGAATTCGTTTGTAGGTAGACCCTCAGTAGTTGATGATTATCCCCACGCGGATTATATGTTCGGATTGCTGGAAGGCGATGACGACTTCCCTGATGTTGCTGTCGGACGTTTAGGTTCAGGCAATCAAAATATGATGGAGATTGCCGTAGCTCGAACGCTGTCTTATGAAAAGGAACCGTTCTTCGACGAAACGGATTGGTTTAACAAAGCCGGCGTCTTCACACAAACCTGGGGGCCCGACGATTACAGGGAATTAGTCAACACTACCAGATGGGGTGAACAGGTACTACGAGAACACGGCTTTACGGATATCAGCATCCAGGAAGCAAACGGCACACCAGATCCAGATGGTGACACAATCGGACCTGTATTGGCGGAATGGTTCAATGAAGGAATGAACCTGATGATAGGGCGCGCTGAAAACCACTACTGGCAATATTCGTTCACAGACGTCGATAATAGCGCGATTTACCCCATTTTCATTACTACTTGCGGTCACGGTGAAGCCGTTATGGAAAATATGTTCAGGATCGGCGACCTCGATAATCTTAAAGGACCTTCTGCCATTATAAACGGCTGGGGCAGGACTGAGACTATTTACAACAACGCTATGTGGCTGTCGATTATCAGCGGTCTTCTTAACCACGATATGACGCTTGGTTGGAGTAAAGTTTACGCCGGTATTAGTTTCCCTAAAATATTTCAAAACTATTATGATTACAATATTCCTTTATTGATGCAGCAGTATCAAACCGATACCGATTTTTATGGCGATCCGGGAATCCAACCGTGGCTGGGTGTTCCGCAATTAGTCGAGGCTCGCTATCCAACAACTATTTCCCCCGGAACCAACCTTGTCGAAATAACCGTTTTTCAGTATGAAAGCGACGACATTGTCGAAGACGCACAAGTTACGCTCTACTATCCGGGTGAAATGCCCGACGATGATGATTACCAGGACTGGCAGCCGGAATATATGGTTACGAAACGATCCGACGCTTCCGGTAAAGTTCGATTACCGCTGGATCCTGATATTGACTCCGGAACAGTCTATCTGACAATCACCGGCAGGGACGTCTATCCGTTACTCGAAGAAATCGAGGTGGCTGAAGAGGCAGTTTTCTTGTCAATTACCAACGTAGATATTGACGATTCTGAGGGGGGCAACAATGATGGAAATGTAAATCCCGGTGAGACTTTCACCATTAGCCTGACCACAGACAACTTCGGTAACGACCAGACTGCATTAGACGTTGGAGCCACAATTTGCAGTGATTCACCATATTTGACTGTCGAATCGGATATGATTATATTTGGTGACATTGAACCAGGACAAAGTGTGGCTGGTGATGGCAGCGTTGCAGTTACGGTTGCTTCAGCTTGTCCTGATGGGAGTGAACCTGTTTTATATGTTGATTTTACATCTACGTATTTTATTTGGCGCTCAAGTATTACACTTGACGTCAGGGGAATCGATATCGATGTCATAACCATTGAAGACGGCAGCCTCGTAACCGATGAAGCCCGTTACTTGAACATCGAAATCAGCAATAACGGTCGGATTGATTTACCGGAATGTACAGTTAAGCTGTTACCGATGGATTTCAGTATCGTTGTTCTGGACGAGGATGCCGATTGTCCGGCTATCGAGACCGGTGAAACTCAAACCATCAGAGGAAACCAGTTCCGGGTAATCAACCGTCAGCATAGCATACCCGGATCCCTGACGCCAATGATGCTGGTCTTCTATGATGGTGATAATTCACTCGATACTGCGAGGTTTGAACTGATGTCCGGTGAATCCAGAGCCGATGCGCCGATGCCACCGGATGACTACGGCTACTACTGTTACGATAGTTATGACGATGAATGGCAGCTTGCACCCAGATACTCTCCATTTGAGATTTCACCCTATAGCGGTGAAGTTGATGAACCCGGCACAAGAATTGAGGAATTTGATGACAATACTGTTAATGCAACTGCGGTTATCGATCTACCGTTCAATCTGCGCTTCTATGGTCGAGATTACGATCAGATTACGGTAGGCATCAATGGATTTATCGGCGTTGGCGATCAAAGCAGGATGGTGAATGCTCAGAACTATCCAATGAACCTGGCAATAGCCGGACCTATGGGGATGATCGCTCCGTTCTGGACTAACCTTGAGGTTGCCGGACTCGGTGATCCTGGTGTTTACTACCTCCACGATGAGTATGAGAACCGTTTAATAATCGAATGGTGGAACGTCCACTATCCTTCTGATAACGACAGTTACTGGAACTTCCAGATAATTATCTATGATACGGAACACTACCCAACCCTGACCGGTGATAACGACATTCTGTTTCAATACAACCAAATTAACAATATTCGGGGAGGCGGGGATATGCCTTTTGCATCGGTAGGTATCTCAAGTCCGGATGGCACAACTGGAATCAATTACTCTTACCAGGACGTTTATTCCCCTGGTGCAAGCAGGTTAACAAACCGGATGACGATACTGTTCACTACCAATATCGGCTTTATGCACGGCGCTACAATGGGAACGGTATACGACGCTGTATCGGAAGAACCTTTAGCGGACGTAATTGTAAAAGCATACTCCGATTTCGGGTTTGAAACTTCGGCTGTTACAGATGATGAGGGCGGCTTTGAGATGTTGGGACTCTTCGGACTGCCCAGTTTTCGGTTTGACGGCATTAAGCAGGGGTATCGAGGCGCTCGAGCTGAAATAGATACTCTGTTTGGAGGCAACACAATAGAGGTTGACCTTTACCTGCAGCGTCCGGAAGTACGGTTGAGCCGACAGGAATTAAGGGAATATCTCGTTCCGGGACATAAAACGAAGCGGATAATAATATTGACTAATACCGGAACCGGACCGCTGGAATTCACGGCTTCTCTGGCAATAAATGACAGACAGAATGGACAGAATGGACAGGATGAACAGGATTTGAAAGATAAGCATAGAAACAAAGTCCAGTATACCGACTGGATTGATCTCGAACCGCGATCCGGTTTCCTGAATCATGACGAATACTGTAGAATCACCGCCACGTTAGATATGCGAGGTTTGGACGCCGGTGATTATGAACATATTATTATTATAGAGGATACTTTAGCCAATATAACTATCGAATTGCCGGTAATAATCAATATTGACGAAAACAACCAGGCAACCGATCCCGCAACAATACCTGCCGAGTGGTCGCTTGAGCAAAACTATCCCAACCCATTCAATGCGATCACAAACATAAGTTATTCCGTGAAGGAAGCTGGAAATATAAGCCTGATTATCTATGATCTGAATGGTCGTATGATTACAACCTTGATTGATGAATACCAGGAACGAGGTGTTTACCGTGTATCGCTTAATCGAAAAGAGCTGCCGACGGGGATGTATCTGTATAGATTTGATTCGGAGCAATTCACATCTACGCGGAAGTTGATTCTTATTAAATGATATTTTCGCAGATTACGCAGATTTTTTATAGTATCTGACTGGAAAGCCCCTTTTGGGTCATTCCTGCGAAGTAGGCTGTCCGAGAATAGTATACCAGGAGCGACAGGCGTCCCTGCCTGTCGGGGATGTAGCTAAATATCAATATGTTACTCATTAAGCAGGGACGCCTGATGCTCCTGTTGGGTTGTTCTCGGACATTCTGGAAGGCGGGAATCCAGATAACTTATTGTTTCTCCTGGATTCCCGCCTTCGCGGGAATGACAAAAGAGGGTTAATTTCCAGAAAAACGGAGGTTTTCGGTCAGACACTTCTTGCTAACTTGCCAACTTTCCAACTTGCTTGCTTTCTAACTTTCTAACTTGCTAACTTGCTAACTTGACAACTTTTTCGTATATTAAGATGTTACAGTTTAACATCGTTTGTTTCGCTCACAACATCTATGGAGATCTTTATGTATTCCAAGAGTCAGATAATAGCAGTTATTATCTCATTAACGCTGCTTATCCTTCCTGCATCTCTCGAAGCAGGTCAAGTTAATGCTAACCTAACCTATCAACCACCGGAAGTTAATCAGGTAAATAATTTTCATTACTTTTCCGTCCCAAATGCGCTCATTTCCGGCAATCCCGGTTCACCAGCGCTGCCTTCGGATGGAGTCTGGATGCTTCTTCCACTTGGAGAATATGCCGTATCCGCTGAGTTGAAAGGACAGGTATGGCGCACCATTTCAGGGCGTTATAATCCTGCGCCCATATCCGAACCCAAACGGTTGAGTGATAGAACTCCCGCAACAATGACGCAGCCTGATCCTGATATATATACGGGAACGCAAGTTTATCCTGCACAACCGGTCATGCATCTGACCACTCACCTTAAGCGTGGTTTTGCATTAGCTACCTGTGAGGTTTTTCCAGTGAGGTGGAATCCCGCTGATGGCTCACTTGAGTATCTCGCCGAAGCTGAACTTGTCATTGAAACAGCTCCGCGGGAAAGAGAAATGACCGGATTCAACCGCTTTTTCCGTGGTGATCGTAAGACAATTGAATTTGTCACCGGGAAGGTTAGAAATCCGAATCTGCTGGGTATGTATCCACAACGTGACGATGGTGACGTGCCTGAAGCTATCCTGATAGTCACCGTAGACGAACTGCGCATTGCCGCTGAAGCCCACGCCGATTGGTGGAAAACCCGCGGCAGAATGACTTACATAATCGAGGTTGAGGATATTCTTGAAGAAGAAGATGGTGAAGACGAACAAGAGTGTATTCGCTACGCTATTATGAGCGCTTATGATGATTGGGATATCGGATACGTCCTTTTGATGGGCGACACCGAACAGGTTCCCCATCGCGGTTTATACGGGACCGTTGGTGAAACAGTTGATAATGACATCCCCGCTGATTTTTATTACTCAGCGCTTGATGGTAACTGGAATTCTAACAATAATAACCGATGGGGGGAAGCTAATGACCAGATAGATTTAACCGCTGAAGTGGCTGTCGGTCGAATTCCGGGCGCATTCAACAGGGAAATACAACGGCATACTAATAAGGTTGTGCTTTATTCCGATGAACCTGTTGTAGATGACATACTTAAAGCATTGATGGTAGGTGAAAATCTCGGCTGGGACATTATGGGCGGCGCTTATATGGATGAAATATACGCAGGCTCTAACCGCTATAATCACGTAACTGCCGGTTTCCCTGAACGTTTCTCCCGTCGTAACCTGTATGACGTTGAAAACGGTTGGGAATGGAGCGGTTCGCAGGATTTTGCGCCGTTGGTTTCCAGTGGTCATCATATGATTCATCACCTTGGTCACGCTATAACAAATAGAGTATTTAAACTACACGTTAATGCAGTGACAAATAACATTATTACAAATAATGGACAACAGCACGGATTTAATATTGCCTATTCGCAGGGTTGCTATTCCGGCGCCTTCGACAACCGAAACACTAATCCCAATCAGTATTTTGACTATGATTGTGTAGCTGAAAAGCACGTTTCAGGCATCGACAACGGTCTCGTTGCTTTCCTCTGCAATTCCCGCTATGGCTGGGGTAACTATCAGACAACCAACGGTACATCCCAGCATTTTGAACGTGAATTCGTTGATGCCATTTTCGATGAAGACATTACCATTATTGGTGAAACGAACCAGGATTCCAAAGAAGACCTGGCAGCATGGGCAAGCAATAATGCCGGTATGCGCTGGATTTTCTACGAAATGAATCTGTTTGGTGATCCGGCTATGGACATCTGGACAGATGAACCGGAAGAATTTGACCCCGAATATACAGGTGTGATCTTCTTAGGTGACCAGGAATTTACGCTTGACGTAGAAGGAGTTGAAGGCGCAATAGTCTGCCTGTCTCGTGGTGCTGAGATTATCGCCGCAGGGCTGACCGATGATAATGGTCACATTGAACTGGAATTTGATGAGCCGCTCAATGAACCGGGAGAGGTTGATTTAACTATAACTGCGCATAATTACCTGCCCTTCAGAGAAGAAATTATTCCTGTTCCTTCCGAAGGTGGTTTTCCATGGGTTGTTGAGTTGATTGTTGATGATCCCGATGGTAACGGGAACAGCCTTGTTGATGCCGGTGAGACGGTATTCATAAACCCATACATCCGAAACATTGGTCAGGACGCACTCCAAGGACTTAACCTAACACTGCAAACCGATGATCAAAACGTCATTGTCCGAAATGAAACAACTGCCTATCCACTCATTGATGCTGAGGGTGAGGAATTTGCAGAGGAATCACTCGAGTTAGAGATACTTCCTCAGTGCAGGGACTTACACGAAATTTTAGTGATTCTTACAATACAGGATGAGAATGGCGGTGAGTGGATCCAGGAAAAGGTGCTGATTGTCCACGCTCCCATCATCAGCGGTCAGGTATTATACGTTCTCGATGATGAAGGGAATAATAACGGAGTTCTCGATCCGGGTGAAGAAGCCTACTTATTGTTATACATAGAAAATACCGGTACAGGTGACGCTGAAGATATAACAGCAATAATTGTCAGCGACAATCCGGTGGTGGATCTGGATAATGAAGAGATCAGACTGGCATCCTTGCCATCCGGAGAATCGGAATATTTTGACCCGCTATTCAGTGTCAGGATTTCTGATGACTGCCCTAATCCATATCACGCTGTTTTCTATATTCGCATGTCCGGCGCTATGGGATTCTATCGTACCTGGCTTAAAGAATTGAGCATTGGCGGTCAATTCTTTACGTTTGAGCGCAATGAGGATGAGTGGGAACATTATAACGTCGGTCGCGATAATGGTGACGAGTGGCATCTTTCCAACCAGACGAATAACACTCCAAACGGCTCGCATTGCCTTAAGGTTGGACCGCGAAGCAATGATGATGATTACGCAGAGGCTCTCGACTGTGCCATTGAAATACCCGAGTTCACGGTAACGGGTCCTATGCAATTGTCGTTCTGGCACAAGATAGATGCGGAGTGTCACAACGAGGAGGAAGATATAGCTTTTGACGGAGGCTTTGTCGAGTTATGGATTTCTGGTGAACCCTGGGAATTATTGGAACCTGAAACCGGTTATCCTTATGTCATTCGAGAGGGACAGACGCCCAATCCGATAGATGAAATGCCTTGTTATTCCGGTGAGCGCGACTGGGAACAGGCGGTGTTTGATCTGTCCGATTACGAAGACGAGGACGTAACCATTCGGTTCCACTTCGGTTCGGATGGCTCGGTAGAACGTTCCGGTTGGTGGATTGACGATATACAGCTTAATTCGTTAGTTGAACAGGATGCGCCCTGGGATCTGGAAGGTGAGATACGCGGTCCCGGAGCATTCCTGTCCTGGACGACACCTAACATGCAGCGTGATGATGGGGATGGTTCTAATGAATTGATCGGTTACCGGATCTATCGCGGGATGGATATTTTGGACACTCTTATAAGGGATAATCAATACTTTGACAACCTGGTCGGTATACCACGTGGGAGGATATATTATATGATTAGCGCTATTTATACTGATGATGTTGAATGCGGTCCATCAAACGAGATCGAACTTTTCTGGCCTGCTTCCGTAAACGAGGACATTAATGCATTGCCAACCGAATGGGCATTAACCGGCATTTATCCTAATCCATTCAATTCCCTGACCAGAATTTCCTACTCCGTCCCTCATCAAGGTCAAATTCGTATGGCAGTCTATGACTTGAGTGGACGCATCGTAGCTGAGTTAGCCAACGGATCACAGCAACCGGGCTCTTATCAGGCGGTGTTTAATGCGGATGGAATGCCATCGGGAGTATATTTGATTCAACTGCAAACACCGGTAGGAGCTAAGGTTTCGAGGATGGTTTTAATTAGGTAGAGTATTTATGGTTCTTCTGACAAATGCGTACTTTTCTGTTGTATTAGCTGAGGAAACAGCTCATTGATTATGTATTTTATTCTTCCATTAAGTGGAAGAATTCCTATGTCAACAAGTTTACTTTAC
>JAVCDD010000008.1 GCA_030765125.1 Candidatus Hatepunaea meridiana | reverse complement strand
AGATTCAAAGAGCATAAAAAATGATAACGACGACATTTTTGAAATTATTTAACAGAAAATGACAAAGCGCCGTTTTCATTTTTTTCCAATTGAGGCGAAAACCTTGAGTTTTCGGTCAGACACTAAGTAGAGAACGAATATAATCCTTATCGATTGGAATGCCATGGTTTTTTGATAAAATCAACAGACCATCCATTGAAAAGCGATGACTATGGTTTTTAAAGAATTCATTTGCATCTTTATTACCATAATCCGGATATATTTTCTCGTACTTTTTACCGTCAAAAGTGGTCTGTATGATTTCATTCTTATGTAGGAGGTGATCAGCGCTAACCTCTGTTTCTTGAATGATGACATGGTCATCTTCATAACGAGGTTCATCTTCGTCACCTCTTCGATAGCGTTCAATCAATCGACAAAAGCTACAGGAGCTATCTATGTTAGACATATTAATCCTCCATGGTTGTTTTATTAATCACAAAGCCAGGATGTTTTCCAGAATCTCTGGAATTAAGTCTTGACTTTTCAAGTACAGGTATAGTGACGTAGCCGGTTTAATCGAAACCGACCTACGAATATGAAACCATGACTTTAATAAACACATCAGCATATTCCCTTGCCTTATGCCTGCCAACGCCGTAAACTCCAAGGAATGCTACCTCATCCTTAGGCTTTTTTCGAGCCATATCTCGCAGTGAAGCGTCACCAAATATAATGTATGCCGGCACGTTCTTCTTTCCGGCTAACTCACTTCGCAGTTCCCGCAGTCTGTCATACAATTCACGATCCACGTCCTCCCACGAATCAATTTCAACCTTCGATACCTTCTTATCTCTCTCTTTATATTCAACTGCCTTCGTAAGTTTCGGCGTTTCTTCGCCTCTGATTACCCGCCAACCGGATGAGGTCACCTTCAAGGTTCTGAATTCATCGTCCCTGTCAATGTATCCCTGCGACGTCAATTGATCTATCCAATCGCGAATCTGCTTGTGGACAAAGTCCTTGAGTATACCATACGTTCTGACACGATCGTGCCGCATATTCAGGATGCGTTTATCGCGTGAACCCGCGAGAACCTTGGCAATATAATCAGCGCCGAATCCTTCATTTAATCGTATAATGCAGGACAATATCTTCTGTCCGATAATTAGAGCATCTTCAGCAAGTTTGATGTCGTCCAGACATATATCGCAGGCGTCGCAGTTGGATTTGTCATAATCCTGACCGAAATAATTGACCAGTGCTTTATGACGGCATTCAACTCCGGAGCAGTATGCAGACATTTCATACAGCTTCTCCATAGCGATTTTACCGGCTTCACCTTCCAAATCGCTGAGTACCAGCTTCCAGATTACTAAATCTCTGCCTGAATAGATAAGTAGACAATCAGCAGCCAGTCCATCCCTTCCGGCGCGACCGATTTCCTGCTGGTAATGTTCTAAAGATTTTGGCATACCTGAATGAATGACATAACGCACGTTGGACTTGTCTATACCCATCCCGAAAGCGACGGTAGCCACAATAATGTCGGTGTGTTCCTGTATGAATGCTTCCTGGTTGCGGCGGCGGTCTTCAGGGTCCATACCGGCGTGATAGGGAAGCACATCGTAGCCGCTTACCTTGAGTCGATGACTGATTTCGTCCACATCGGCACGGCGAATGCAATAGATGAGCCCGGATTCATTCGGATGACGATCAATCACTGTACATATCTGATCGAAGCGTTTATCGGCGCGTTTAACGCGGTAGATTAGGTTGGGTCGGTCATAAGACCCGACGAGGATTTCAGGATTGTCGAGGTTGATCTGACTGGCGATATCATTCTGAACTTGTTTGGTAGCGGTAGCGGTGTATGTGTGGAGAGCAATGTTTGGGAATTTTTCCTTCAGCATTCCTAACATCCTGTATTCAGGTCGAAAATCGTGACCCCAGATACTGATGCAATGCCCTTCATCAATGGCGATAAATGATATTTTGATAGAATTGAGGTATTCGATAAATACGTCATTAACCAGACGTTCCGGTGAGACGTATAACAATTTCAGTTGACTGCGTTGAATGAGTCTATCGACATCCCGCTTCTCTGTATATAACATAGCGCTGTTGAGGCTCGCAGCGGTGATACCGTTCGATTTCAGCGCATCGACCTGATCCTTCATTAGCGAGATCAGCGGTGAAACCACGATAGCCATCCCATCCATAGCAAGAGCAGGTGCCTGAAAACAGAGCGATTTACCCCCGCCGGTCGGAAGAACTACAATGGAATCCCTTCCATCCAGAACACATTGCATAGCCTCTTGCTGCAACGGAAGGTAACTATCGTAACCCCAGTATTTTTTAATGATGTCTATCAATCTGATTCAACCTGTACGTTAGTGCCTGACCGTACCCCCCTTTGTCATTCCCTTTTCGTGACTGTCATTCCCGTTCCGTGACTGTCATTCCCGTGAAGACGGGAATCCAGTTTAAAAGTTTAGTACATTCATTCCATTGATAAATTAGGATATTAGTTTAGTTGGTTGAGAAGAGAACTCTCGATCTGGATTCCTGTCTTCACGGGAGTGACAAAATGGGGTGTTTTCAACAGAATCTAATATTACCTCAGGTAAGTAAGTATAAACATCTCTATTACTGCTCATTTCATTCTCAACAGAAGAAACGTACTGACCGCAATTACTGCCAATAGCGTTCTCTTCCAGTTCACCAAGGCTTACAATCACATCATATCCAACACTTTTCAAATCTGAAACTATTTTTTCTCTTTCTTTCGTGCAAGTGAAACGACAATTCAATCCGTTCTTTGCGACGCTTAAATTGGGATTCAAGGGTGTAATCTTGATCAGAAAAACATCGGGATTAAAATACCTGACCAATACATCCGGATCAATAGGGATGCCTTTGATAAGAGCAAAATTCAGAGTGATTTTTCTTCCTTTCTGGTTAAACAACTCCTCTCCGTATTCTGCCATTTCACTGAAACTCCAACTGTTCACCGGAATCAGACGACGCCGAATCTCATGATTAGTACTGTGTATCGAGAACTGAAATTGAAAACGCTCAGGAAACAATCGACGTTTCAACTCCAGTAATCTTGTGAAGAACCCGTCTGTTCCTTTCGGTGCAATAGTTGAAATCGAAGGCATTAATCCCGGCGCATCATATCTTTCCGGGAGGGCTTCCAATACGTCAAGAACATTAATATTAAAGGCGGGGTCGCCCATTCGTGCAAATTGAATCTTCCATTTCTCAACCGGAATCCTGCCGTCAGGAAATCTCTGCCGGACGAGATAATCTATCTGAAACAGTATCTCATCGCAGCTTAGCTTTCCTGAATAGTTTATTCCAGCATCACAGATCGGGCAGCGTACCGGGCATCCAAACAGAGTTGAAACTATTCCTACCCATTTTTTCTCGCGCGGGATAGGCGGTTCTACAGATTCCACAAATTCAAAACGGCGTCCATCATTTGTTTCCGCAATATAGACTATCGCTACTTCTTCACATCCAAGTTTTGCTATGACTTTCATTAATTCCTTTTATTATAAGCGTTCAGAGTGCGCGCTTCAGCGCGTGTTAGCTATATCCCTTATTCTAAAGACTATACGCGCTGAAGCGCACACTCTGAACCTTGCTTTCATATTTGGTTGAGTTGCACTCGATAGGGCAATTCCATAAAACAGCCTAAACCTCCTCCAGAGTAACACAACCAAGCTTATGTTGCACCATCATTGCTGCTTTAACTCCGTCACCAACAGAAATACTCACCTGACGGTATCTTCCATTTTTAACATCGCCAATCTTATACATCAATCCTTTTGCTTCAAGCTCATCAATGCGGTTTTGGGTAGATTCATCAAGGAGTTCGAGGTTCGGGACACGTCCAATGGCAAAAAGCAGGTAGTCCGTATGCTCTTTCAAATCGTTATCGTTCCATTTCCACATGAGTTCCAGTTCCGCCGAGTTCTGAACGACGCTATTCAGAACACACATTTTACGATAAGAGATATTTTTGTTCTCACTTGCTCGCTTCTCCAGAAGCGGCAGGCAGGATTTATTTATCCCCCGATTGTTAATGACGATGCTATTATTTCTTGCCAGATTCAGTGCATAATCAAAAGCTGCATCCCCGGCGCCGACTATGGCAATCCGTTTTCCTTGAACTCCATATAGCGGAAAGACCTCATAGAAGACTTGTTTTCCCTTTGCATTCTGAACACCCGGAATGGAGCTGACTCGAGGCAGTGTACCGGTTGCGAGCAATACAATTTGGCTTGTCAATGACCGATGGTCTGTAGTAATATGGAAAACATCTTTGAGATAAGCGATAGATAGAACGGTTTCCTTTTGTACCTCAATGTTTGCTTCAACCAGTTGTTCAGTGAAAAGCTCAGCCAAATGATGTCCGTGAATTCCTTTAGGAAATCCGGGATAATTTTCAACACGGTTAGCATTGTGCACCAGTCCACCTATAACATTCCCCTCGAATACAACAGGTTTGATACCGTATCGTGTGAGTTGAATAGCTGCCGCTATACCGGCTGGTCCCGCTCCAACAACTGTTACCTTATGAAATTCTGCATTACTCATTCTGAATTCACATTATAATATTGCTTGGCTTTTTTTGTGAGGGGAACTATGAATTCAGTTTTGCCTTTGGTATAAGCGATCCTGTTGTTTGGGTATCTATCTGCAAGTAACAGCTTCAATTCCTCGTACCGTTTAGCTTCCTCAGGAAACTCCCTCAAATAATCCCTGAAATATAACCTTTCCCACAGCGCTGAATCGGCTTCAACTAAATGTAAGTGATGTGTGCGTTTACCTTTTTGGAGAAGGGAGTGGGCAGTGGGAAGTTCAGAATCTCGCACTCGACTACGCTTAATGAACCAAGCATAGAAATCATCCGGATTGGAAGCGTCGTTAAATGGAGGTCGCCAGAAATAATCATAACCTTCCGATTCAAGTATGGGCACGATCTGTTTTCTGGTTTCATTCAGGCTGCTGACCTCGACCAGCATATCGATAATCGGTTTGGCGGCAAGTCCCGGTATGGCGGTGCTCCCGAAGTGTTCGATCCTGATGACTAACGGTTTTGGCAGCTTTCCACGAAGGAATTTCGCCTCATTTTCGAAGATGGTTTGCCATTCGGGATTGTAGGGAACTATTGATATTTCTTCGCTAACGACTTCTGCAATGCGGCTTTGTAAGGATTCGTTCAGGATGGGATTTCCCTATTAATAGTGTCCCCGCCATACCCTAACAGGTCAGGCGCTAAGTACCAATTATCAGACAGTTTCACAAAACGAAGTATAGAGAGGATTGTTAGAACACAAACAGGCGCAAGGGAGAATATCCCTGCGCCTGTTAAGTTTATTTACTATTGTAAACCATTATGAGCTACCTAAATTTACCTACCAACTCACTTGGTAAAGTGAAAATTAAGCAGTTTCAAAACGTTCTTCATTGAACGTGATATATAACACAGTTCAATATCAGACACCAATCGTGGTGGCTGCCTGTCTTCTTAGTTCCTGTCGAAAAAGCACTCTTTATGTCATTATTATTCTTACTTGTTATTCCCGCTTTCGCTAGAATGACCGAAAGAGAATGATAAAAAAAGGGTATATAGTTAAGAAATACGTTAATTCTTCAACAGGAGTAATTAATCAATCGCTTACTGAAAGGAATTAATACCTTGGTTTACGTCGAGGTCTATCAGTTCTTGGTCGAGCTTGATTAACTGTGATACTTCTTTCTTTTAATGAACTTGAATTAAGCTCTTTGATTGCAGCTTCAGCTTCTGCATCATTTGTCATTTCAACAAAGCCAAATCCTTTTGATCTGCCGGTATAGCCATCAGTGATTATTTTAACTGTGGTTACTTCACCGAACTCACCAAAAGCTTCTTTAAGCTCATCTTCTGTTACATTAAAAGAGAGGTTACCAACATAGATATTCATCTATCATTCTCCATTTACATGCGTTGATCGAAAAGACATTACCGAAAAACCAATCGCATAAATTATTCGATAATGATCTACAACCCTATACCAATTCCTTACAGTTTTAAATACCTAATTGACAAGTATCTATGTTATTATAAGAACCTTTGGACAACAGGTGTTGTTATTGTAATCCCGTCGGACACCAGAAAGAGTATTTGTTCTATCTTATAGCTTCTTAAGATTGGTCAGGATGTGAAGTATCTATAATACTTCAGTGAAATTTTATTCTGTTTTCTGGTTCGTCTTGTATTTCTTAAGAAACAATAGGATATTATCATAGTCAATATAAGGTAAGTTTTCAAGTTTTCAAACTATAATTACTATATATTTATTAAGAATCAGTATTTTTTTTAGATTTCTCAATGATCAGCACAGTAGGGGCTGAAATTTTCAACCCCTACAATTTCGTTCGTTTGAAAATCTCCAACCCTTACTATTTAACCGCGATCAACTCAATATCAAATATCAACGTTGCATTCGGACCGATATCTCCACCGGCTCCGCGGGGTCCATAAGCCAGGTCGGATGGGATAAATAACTGCCATTTGGCGCCTTCTTTCATAAGCATAAGTGCTTCCGTCCAGCCTTTAATGACACCGGAAACGGGGAAAGTAGCGGTCTGGTTGCGCTTATATGAACTATCGAATTCCTTGCCGTTGATTAGAGTCCCGCGATAGTGAGTCTCGACGGTATCACCGCGCTTAGGAGTGCGACCGGTTCCCGCTTTAATTACCTTATATTGCAATCCACTTTCGGTGGTAATTACGCCTTCCTTGGCTTTATTTGCAGTTAGAAATTCATCGCCTTCCTTTATATTTACTTCACCCATTTCGTTTTTGCCAGCATTCTGTTTGGTCATTATTTCCTCCTGGAATTTTTTTAACGTTTCTTCCATTTCTTCTTTGGTCATCAGAGGCTCTTCAGCTTTCATAGCATCTTCCAAGCCGCGGGCAACTATTTCAGGAACAAGCTCAAACTCCTGTTGATGAAGCCCATCCCCTATATCAAACCCAATACCGTAACTAACTTTATCCATTTTAGATTGGAGTTCGATAGATTGCCTTCCACCATTCTGCTGACATCCCATAAGAGCCGCCAACAAAATGACTAATCCAAGTTTTTTCATTGTGAATCCTTGTTTTTTTAGTTGAATATTAAGAGTAATAATAATTTTGTGTTAATGCAAGGGGGAGGGGTAATAAATGTTGTAATATTGTAATGTTGTGATGATGTAATTATGGTGTTATGTTAATCCGATTTCTCCGAAACCGGGGATATCTATCTGAAGAAAAACTCGTTTTCCGAATTATTATACCTAAATTGTATACTATGAGAATCTGGCTGAAAAAAGATCTATCAATTGAAGTGTGGAAACTAGCGGGACCGGTGGTTTTGGGTATGATCTCCCAAATGCTAATGAACGTCGTAGATACTGCTATGGTAGGACGGCTAAACGCCGCAGCATTGGCGGCAACCGGTCTAGGAGGAATGCTCTCATGGCTGGTTTTGGGTACTCTGGGCGGACTAAGTATGGGGATTCAGGCAATCACGGCTCGACGCTTCGGGGAAGGGGACAAAGAAGCTGCTGGCAGAGTCCTCGACAATGGATTATTGATCGCATTCATAGTTGGAATTATTTGTACGGTTTTCTTTTCGCAGGGAATGAGCCGACTGTTTCAGATTTTTTCAGAAGACCCGGTGGTCGTTGCAGCCGGCAGCGGGTATATGTTTTACCGTTTGTTGGGCGGTCTGCCTTTTATGTTAATATCGGCGCATAAAGGCTTTTTCAACGGCATAAGTAAAACCAAATTACATATGAGGGTGATGATTCTGAACAACGTCCTCAATGTTGCCCTGAATTATGCTCTGATATTCGGAAAATTCGGATTTCCTCGAATGGAAGTACACGGCGCCGGGCTTGCCACAACGCTGGCTACGATAGCCGGAGCCGTTTATTTCCTGCTGATTGCCCTGAATCATAATAAGCGAAAAACCTTCAAATACTATAGACTAAACAATCTGGATTTCCCGGTATGTAGTGGAATTATTAAACTTGCGGTACCGTCGGGATTGCAGGTGCTTCTGGCGATGACGGGCTATTCGGTTTTTGCAGCTATTGCAGCCAGAATTGGAACGGTTGAACTTGCGGCAACCAACGTGTGCATAACGATATGGTCGCTGACGTACTTGCCGGGCGCTGGACTGGGAGTTGCCGCAGCGAGTCTGATAGGACAGAAGCTTGGCGAGGGCAATCCTGCAAAAGCTGAAGCATACGGATGGGAATCAGCCCGGATGGGCATTATAGTTATGGGGATGATCGGAATCACCTTCATTCTGATACCGGCGCAGATTTTCAAGATTTTCACCAATGATGCAACGGTAATACAAACAGGTATAATCCCCCTAAGGATTCTGGGAATGGTGCAGGTTTTCGATGCGACAGGTATGGTGTTAAGCCAGGCATTGCAGGGAGCGGGTATGAATAAGTGGGTGCTAAAAATCGAATTGTTAATGAGCTGGTGTTTCTTCATTCCCTGTACTTATCTGATAGTGATAGTATTCGGTCTCGGTCTCAATGTCGCCTGGATTGTATTGAGTGTGTATTTGACTTTGTATGGGACGATAATTACTGCTAAATTTGCCGGGGGAAAATGGAAGACGGTTAAGGTTTGAATCCGTTGTATTATGGATATTCCAAGCTTTGCACATACCGGATATTTTCGTTATTTTCATCATTTTCATCTTAACGGAAAAATAGGATTGCATAACTGAATAATAATTGTAAATTATTTAATCTAAAAAAAGAGGATAAAAAAATGAAACTAACACTAACCATCTTACTAATCATTATTGCAGGCGTTGTGTTTTTCGGGTGTGAAGATAACAACTCAAGCATTAATGGTCACTCTGCATCACAGATTATGTTTTTGTACGCAAATCACAGTAATTATTACTGGGACAATCAAAACAATCAACAGGTATATACCGAAAACACTACAGTTGGCGGTGTTATATTCAGTGATCCGTTGCCACGGTTTGATTATTTGAAAATCGGTAATAATACCTTAAGCGGAGAAGACTTTTATAACTATTACCTTGGTTATGTCGCGTTTGGTTCCATTAATGGAGTAGCTGAAGAAGCAAGGATCACCTCAAATCTTGATACACTGAACGTTGAATTGAAAACATCTTTGGGTGAATTAACCGGATCGATTGATTTACCAGACACCATTACGACTCTAACTCTAAGTGAGTATGACACCTTACAGACAGGTGAATCATTTACAATCTCCTGGTCAGGTAGTAATGCGGACTTTTATTGGGTTATGGTTTCATACGATTGGTATGACGAAAATGGTTATTACTGGGGATATTATCTTGATGATTACGTAAAAGATGATTCAATAACATATCCCGATTCAACATTTTCACACAATGGTGTAATTGATTACATTTCTATCCAACCAATGAATGGTGCGTTCCCGGAGGAAGGTTCCAACGGAAATATGGCGGGTGATGGAAGCGGTTTCCTGTACTACATGGCGGAGAGCATTTATTATGAAGGAGAGGACATTATTGTCGGTTCAGGGATGCCTGGCGGTATGGCAGGGACGATTCCGGACAGAGGAACCGAAATAGAGATACAAAGCCGCATCAGACAGCAAATTGAAAACCGGATTACAGGGAGACAATAATACAGGCGTAAAAAGCGGCTTAATCTGCAATCAACCTAACTCTTGATGTTGGGGTGTCGTGCTGTCGAAGTGTTGAGGGGTAAAACAGTAATGGTATGATGTTCCTGGAAAGGATATTCAGTATGAACAATAGAGCAACCTATATTGATTTCCCCGAATAACCTGCCAGATGGTTGGAAAAGTTGTTGGGATTTTTACCTATATTTGCTGCATTGAGTTGCTTATGTCATCTAATTGTGCGATTAATTTTGCATTCGATGAGGATCTTGACTGTCTTTGCTTTTATCTATCCTTAATTACTGAAAATGTGATCCACAGCACAGTATAGCTTCAAATAAGTACTTATACTCAAATCAGGAATATCTTTCAATAAAGGAGTTTCCGTTGAAGCACTACAATTATCAACTCAAGTTAACCTCATATCTGCTCATTTCTGCTTTCCTGCTTCTTGCACTAAATACTATGGCAGAAACACGCATCGAATGGCCAGAGGAGTATGGCTATCCCGACGTCGTTGATTGGAACGAAGCCCACCTGGACCTTTTTACAGGTTATCCCTACAGGATAGTCATCGAAGTCATCAATGATGATGACGCTGAACTCGAGATAGAACGAATTTTCAGTGAGCATGACTATTTCACTGCCGATCCTGAAGAGTTATCGTTGGAACCTCATTCAGATGCAGAAGTCACCCTTATCTTCGAGACCGAAGCGGACGATCCGGGTGAGTATGAAGCTACAATGGTGTTCATTTCCAATGATCCCGACAACGAGGAATATGAGATTAACCTGCATGCCGAGGCTTCCAGACCGCCTGAGTTTCCTCTCGATGCTGATCCCATTGAGGAAAACCTCTTCACCGGTCAGATTGCTGAAAACGAATTGATTTTCGAAAATACAGGCGGTTCACCGTTGAGGTTTGTGATCGAGCACGGGATTATCGATGAACCGGAGAGGGACGAAAATGGACGCACATTAAGAACCACCGTTCGATCCTGCACACCAAGCAGAGACTGGGATGAGATATTTCGTCTCAATGCTCCTGTCAACACTTATAAGAGTGGTATTGCCTATGATTATGAGAATGAAATTATGTACCTGGCTAACTGTAACGCGGACCAGATAAGTGGGATTTCATTTGACAGGGATTTCGAGAATTTCAATGAAGAAATACGTATGGGAGCAGAAAACCCGATGGGCATGGCATGGATGGATGGAGTGCTCTATTACATATCCTGGCCTACAGATCGGTTGCTCAGATTAGACAGTGATGGTCAGATGATCGGCAGTATCGAGCTTCCTCAGCGTCCGACTGCACTGACCTGCAGCCAGGATGAAGAGCGCCTGATAACCATATCTGACCGGAATTGGCAGATGAATGTCTATGAACTGAACGGCAATCAAGTCGAAGAGACCGCAAGGATTAACTGGAGGCAGGATGCTCTTCAAGGTCAGGAGAGCCGTAGTATCTGCTGGGTGGACGAACATCCCGACGGGCAGCTCTGGATTAATATACCAAATTACATCGTCGAGGTAATGATCGATACCGATGAGTGGGAATTTTGCGAGATCGTCAACGATTACGAATGGGACAACGGTGAGGACGAGTGGGCGGGTATCGGGCATGACGGACGCAACCTGTGGCTTGGAGCCTACTGTAATCCATACTATCTCATTATGGATGACGGCATAAATGAACGTGGGTGGCTCTATTATCAACCATCTGAGGGCGTCATCGAACCGGACGAAGAGGAGGTTATCACGATCACTCTCGATGCAACATATCTGATCGGAGGCGACTACGAGGCAGACCTGATTATCTTAACTAACGTCCCGGAAGATCCCGAAGTTATCGTAAACATACTGATGCATGTTGAAGGTGCGCCTGACATCGACGTCACCTGGCCGGAGGAGTTGGGTTATCCGGATGTTCTTGATCTTAATATGAATGAACCCTATCATGACCCCTTCACTGGTGGACCTTACGAATTTATATTAATGGTTTCCAATCTTGGAACTGAAGATCTGGAAATTGAAGATATCCACTGCGACCATGAATATTTCTATGTCAGTCCAGAAGATATGCTGCTGGAACCGCGAGAAGAAGCTGTGATTACCTTAACATTTGAAGCTCCGGAGGATGATCCAGGTGAATATGAGGCTGTCCTGGTGTTTGTCTCCAATGATCCCGATGAAGCAGAATATGAGATACTTGTACGCGCTGAAGTTTCTTTACCGCCCAGGTTTGGCGTCGATCCAGCCACAATCAATGCTGAGCTCCATACTGGTGATATTGAGGAATTCGGACTGGAAATTTACAACCATGGCGACGGTCTGCTTCGATACTCTGTTGAGGTTGAGCTAATGGATGAGTACGAGGATCTGTTTAATGGAGAGTACATAGAATATCATTGGGAACGAGCAGGGGTTAACCATTATAAACATGCACACTATGATCATGATAACGAGTGGATGGTGCTGTCAGGTTATAACCCCAGTTGGATTGCCGCGATCAGATACGATTATTATTATAGGGATTTCGATGAAGTATGGGTGATACAACTCAATAATCCGGAAATAAGCCCAATGGAGTTTTTTGTAAGGAATGGTGTGATCTATTGTCCTTCTTACAACAGCGCCACCTGTTACCGGTTCGATTCCGAAGGCAATCTCATCGATGGTACTCTTGAAATTTCACTCCGCCCGGATGCGATGTCGTACAGCCCTGAGTTGGAACTGCTGTTCTGTTACAGTGAACTCGCGGGAGATGAAGCGGAAGCAGCCTCGATTCATGTTTATGAGTTTGTAAATGATACTGAGATAGAGCGCGTTGGAAACTTCCCGTTACGGGGACAGCATAGTATCCCGTTTGATTTTAATACACGCAGCATATCCTGGGTGGACGAACATCATGACGGGCAACTCTGGATCCATATCGATAGCAGAGTATGGCAGATACATGTAGATACTGAAGAGTGGAGCATTATTGAAGCCATAAATCAATTCAGGTTCCCAGGAAATCAAATTTGGGATGGAATTGCACATGATGGACATAACTTCTGGTTATGTGCATATAGTCAGAGGAATATCTTTATCGTTAATGATAGAATATCTGAACTTAACTGGTTAGGTATTGAACCATTTGAAGGAGAAATTGAACCGGACGAGGAGGAGCCTGACATCGATGTTACTATCAATGCCACCGGATTGCGGGGAGGCAGGTATGAGGGGCATTTGATCTTCCACACCAACGATCCGGAAAACCGTGAGGTTGTGGTCGATGTCAACCTGACTGTATTGGGTGCGCATGATATTGACGACTCCTCGGCTGAGGATGCGGTTCCGCACGATTTCTACCTATCGCAACCACATCCGAATCCGTTTAATGCGGTAACATCTCTGTCTTATAATGTGTTACAATCAACGCAAGTAACGATCACCGTTTACGATCTCACAGGACGAAGGTTAACTACGCTGGTGAATGGCGAGCATTTGGCTGGTAAATATACGGCAGTCTGGAATGCTCATAATGTATCATCGGGCGTTTACATTGTGAGGATGGAAGCAGATGGTTTCAGGGCGGTGAGAAAGGTGTTGCTGGTTAGATAAGAGGGAACAAGGAAGAAGGATTCATTGATTCATTGTTTGATTGTTTGATTGTTAAATTGTTATATTGTTGGATTGTTATATTGTTAATGTTAGGATTGCTGACTTACACATCTGGATTCCCAATCAAGTTGGGAATGAGGTAATCACGTAGCTCGGTTTCTCCGAAACCGGGGAAACTTCGCCCGATTGCAGTGACATCCTAACAATTCAACAATGATTTAATAAACAAACCCTTGTGTATTCAAATATCACTCACTATCTTACCTGCACTACTTAATTTACCACTATCGAACAAAACAATTTAACATAAAGCAAGGAAACCTGCCAGCATCTTAAAATCATAACGTGCCATACCACGAAACCAGGCTCTGCAAATGGAATATGAGCCGTGTAAGGGTCTGTAAACCATAAATAACAAAGAAAACAGATGTCAAACGAGATTCAAGGTAAAAAAGAAAAGGGCAAATATACGGGGCTGCTAATCATTATCGCTATAGTCGCGGCGTTCATCCTCCTGCTGTTAGTT
>JAVCDD010000195.1 GCA_030765125.1 Candidatus Hatepunaea meridiana | reverse complement strand
GGTTGAGAATATTTTCCGCAGTGTCAACATCGCGATGGTCAACGAGTTGAAGATGATATTCCACAAGATGGGCATTGACGTATGGGAAGTCATCAACGCTGCCAAGTCAAAACCATTCGGGTTTATGCCGTTTTTTCCCGGTCCGGGTTTGGGTGGGCATTGTATTCCCATCGATCCGTTCTACCTGACCTGGAAAGCGTTGGAGTTCGGTGTGAACACACGTTTCATCGAGCTTGCCGGCGAGATCAATGCTTACATGCCGGATTACGTTGTTCTGCGAACGCTGGAAGAGATGAACGAAATCGGCAGGTCGCTAAAGGGCGCCAAGCTGTTGATTGTCGGGCTTGCATATAAAGGTGACGTCGATGATATGCGAGAGAGTCCATCATTGAAGTTGATAGACCTGTTCAGTATAAAGGGTGCGGATGTATCTTATTATGATCCTCACATCCCCATTATCCCCACGACGCGTGAGTACAACCATTTAACCGGAATGAAGTCAATTAGTCTTGATCATATTGGTAAGTACGATGTTACGGTAATTGCCACAAAACACTCCAGCGTAGATCATAAGATATTCGCGGAGAAGTGCGATTTAGTAATTGACACGCGCAATGCACTTGATAGAGACTACAAGAACGTAAAACGCGCTTAAAACAATCACAAAAACACAAAGAGCACGAAGTTCTAATATCTTCGTGCTCTTTGCGTTTTATTAAAACCGGTCGGGAACGGTAACACCGTCGGATTAAACTTCGCTTGAAACCAACTTTATGAACTGGAGTGCTGAAGCTTGCTTCGGCATTAGCAAGCAAGCTTCAGCACTCCAGTTCATAAAGTTGGACAAATCGATTCTGGTGTGATGGTGTTAATGTTTTTCGAGTATCTATCTGTGAAATACCGAAGTTCAACGTGACATTTTCACAAGCCCTCGTTATCTTTTGGTATGTCAAACAAGATCATCATACCTCGCACGCTTGCAAGAGAACTGCACGCCGCTGCGACTAAATACCCAGTTGTAACAATCAATTGGTCCGCGTCAAAGCGGAAAGACGACTTTGGCACGAATGGAATTCCCCGATATTTCGCCCACTTGGGGAAAGTGTAAAAGTGCGAAAGCTATTTACACTTTCACACTTCCGCACTAATCTCCCGGATGAACTATATCATCATACAGTGCTTCACCCTTGCTTATCACTTCCGGCAAAGGCGTCTCCTCATCTATATCGAGACAACGCAGAATTTCAGGTTCAACTTCTTTATAGCGCAATCCACTTTCTGGGCATGCCATAACACCCTCAGAATCGGGGTTTTTTAGCGGCAGACCATGGCGACTCATCCAACCGACTCGCTTAGCAGGAACACCCATCATTAACGCATAATCCGGCACATCCTTTGGCACTACTGCTCCGGCAGCGATAAAAGCATAACGTCCGATTTCGATTCCACAGACGATGGTCGCATTAGCGCCAATGCTGCAGCCACGCTTCAACAAGGTCTTTTCATACAGAGAATGCCTGATAACCTGCGAACGCGGATTGGTTACATTAGTCAATACACACGATGGTCCAAGAAAGACGTCGTCTTCAATAATCGTACCGGTGTAAATTGATATGTTATTTTGTGCTTTTACATTATTGCCGATAATCACATCATCAGCAACATTGCAATTCTGTCCGAAAATACACTTCTCGCCGATCTTTGCGCCTTTCATAATATGTGAGAAATGCCAGATTTTCGTACCTTTACCGATCTCGACGTTATCATCGACGAATGAAGTTGGATGTACAAAGTATTCCGGTTTTGCATCCGTTTCAGGTTTCGGTTCGTCACGCGACAGGAGTGTCGCATCTACTGTTTTATGTTCGTTGGAAATTGCCTTTTGTGCAATCTCCAGAACTTTCAGAACCTCGATACCGTTTTCACCATCAGTTAACGGTCGCTTGCCGGTTTCAATACATTCTATGAAATGCTTGCACTCAGCAGTCAATGGTGGATCACCCTTGAATATCACGTCTTCATAAGCACCTTCGCGTTTGACCGGATCACCGTCAACCCAGTCGATCCCTTTTGGGTAGAGCAGTAGTTTATGTTCCTTTTTGCTATCCTCGAATACGACCATATTTTTATCGCCAATCACAACCAAACGATGCTCCTTGAAAGGATGCAGCCAACTGACATGAATATGAGCGGCAACGTTGTGCGGGTAAGTGAGATGCGTTAAAGTCACATCGTGAATCCCCGGCTGGAGGAAAGTGGAACCGTTAGCATCGACTTCTATCGGTTTCGATCCTGTAAGATAATTTATTATCGAAATATCATGCGGTGCAAAACTCCAGAGTACATTTTCCTCTTTCCTGACGGCTCCGAGGTTCAGACGGTTGGAATAGATATACTGCAGATTACCTAAAACGCCGTTTGTGATCATTTCCTTTATCTTGATGATTGCAGGATGAAAGAGCATTAAATGACCGACCATCAGTGTACGGTTCTTCCTGGCTGCCAATTTGGTCAACTCTTCTGCTTTGGAACTGAAAAGGGTAATGGGCTTCTCGACAAGGACGTGTTTGCCGCCTTCAAGTAGGATTCGAGTAACATTATAGTGCGTTTCAGCCGGAGTTGCTACTGATACACCGATAATTTTATCATTATCAATAATTTGATTAACGCTCTCATAGACCTCGATATCAGGATAGGTTTGCTTAATATCGAGGCGCAGTCCCGCATCGATCTCAACTACGGCTGCCAGAGCGCCTAATTGATTAAAGGTTCGGATATGGTTGCGACCCCATCTGCCTCCGCCGACAACAGCTATATTACGCATTGTAGAACTCTCTGATAGAATCGATGACAAAATCAAGTTGATCTTGCTCAAGTTCCGGGAAAACCGGCAGGGCTAATGTATGCTCCGTCGCAGCTTCCGATACAGAGAAATCACCATATTTATAACCAAGATACTTGAAGCAGGGCTGAGTATGGAACGGAACCGGATAATAGATATTAGTTCCGATTTCTTTTGCATCTAATGATTTTTTCAAATTATCACGGTCTTCAGCGAAGATCACATATTGGTTATAGATGTGATATTCACGTTGGTAAGCGATCTTAGGACATTTCACTTGCGGAACACTCATGTTCTCATCATAGTAAGCTGCATTTTTCTGTCTTCCGGCGTGCCAATCATCCAGGTGAGGTAGTTTGACCTTGAGTACAGCAGCTTGAATCGGGTCAAGACGGAAGTTACCGGCGATGAAGGAATGGTAATACTTCGGTTTAGCTCCGTGCATACGCAGGATACGGAGTTGACCGGCAAACTCATCATCGTTTGTTACGACCATGCCGCCGTCACCGAATCCACCTAAGTTCTTAGAAGGGAAAAATGAAAAACAACCTGCTAATCCGATAGCGCCGGCTTTTACAACTTTGTTACCCATAGGGTAACGCGTACCGATGGCTTGAGCGGCATCCTCAATTACAGCAATTCCGTATTTGTCCGCAGTTTCCATCATTGGCGCCATGTCGGCAGATTGACCGTATAGGTGAACGGGCAAGATAGCTTTGACTTTCTTTCTTTCAGCTTCAGACATACCGTTCAGCAATTCAGCTACTTTATCAGGATCGAGGTTATAT
>JAVCDD010000258.1 GCA_030765125.1 Candidatus Hatepunaea meridiana | reverse complement strand
CGAATGGGGTGGTGATCTTTGCCAGCCAATCCGTCCTTTCCTGACCGTAGACGAACAGCGCTATCAGAACCCCCAGCGTGGCTTCACCTGCCACCAGTCCCGAACCGAAGAGAACGCCGTTTTCGCGAGATGATTTGAGCCTGTCTCCGGTATACGTTTTCTCAAGGATGCCTCTTAATAATCCACCGATTATAATTGGTACAGACAATCCGAACGGTAGATATAAACCCACAGCAATCGGCAGAGAATTCACGCCTAAAAGTTCGACTACGGCGGCAATTACCATTCCCGTCAGAACGAACGCCCAGGGCAGGTTTTTATCCATCACGCCCTCTACAACCAACTTCATCAATGTTGCCTGTGGTGCGGGAAGCGCTGCGGATCCGATAACGAAGGTTTTGTGTAACAGCAAGACCACTAAACCCGTTACCGATGCTGCGGTTAACACGCCTATAAACTGACCGTACTGTTGACGGTAGGGAGTAGCTCCAACGAGGAAGCCTGTTTTTAAGTCCTGAGAAATATCACTTAACAATATACCTTTGTGGGCGATAATGGAGTCGAACCATCGACCTCCTGCTTGTAAGGCAGGCGCTCTAGACCAGCTGAGCTAATCGCCCTAATAAAAGTGCGAAAGTCTTTCGCACTTTTGCACTTTAGTACTTCCGCACTTTCGAACTATTACTCTTGCCACGATAGAAAATCGCTATCGGGAAAACTATTAGATAGCCGAATAATAGCACCAGTGGCGATACACTTCGTGATAAAGGGTTATCCCACGGTCCTTGCGACATCAGGATAAATCCTGCTGCTAACACGACCAATCCCGCAAAAAACAGGATCAGATTAGATTTTCCAAGTTCAATTCGCGATAGTATTTTATTTTCGCTTGATTTTTTCTCTTTCATAGCAATATAATATATAGCATAATCACTAAAAAAAAAAGTTCTTTGACAAATAATATCACGAATTGGAACTTGTATGTATAGTACTTCGTGCTTATATATTAAGGATACATTAAATTGGTTTACTGAAAAATTGAAAATCTTGACAAAGCAACGCTAACTAAACAACAAATATGAATCAAAGTTTGGATGTAACCTTTTTCTACCTGGCATTCGCAGCCTACTTTGCCGGTCTGATATCATTCGTTATTTACACAGCGATACTACGAAAATTAGTACATCGAACGGGTGCAATGCTGATGTTGATCGGGGTGGTTTGTCATACAGCCGCTTTCTTTATCCGCTGGTATCTATCCGGTCATATTCCGCTTTCTAATATGTATGAGTATTTATCCCTGATGAGTTGGATGGCGGTGGTTATGCTTCTGTTTCTTTATATGAGATACAAGCAGCCATTCGTAGGAACATTCATTTCACCTGTAGTATTTATGTTAATGGTTGCTTCAGCTCTTCTGCCAAAGGACATCAACCAGTCGCTTATGCCGGCGCTGCAAAGCATCTGGTTAGATATTCACGTGTCGTTGGCAGCGTTGGGCGCAGGATGCTTCGTTGTTTCCTTTGCGGCAAGTTCTCTTTATCTTGTTAAACAATACATCCCAACAAAGAATAATGACCACATCTATAGGAAACAACTACTAATAGCATTAATTTGCCTGATAGGGATCCCTATTATCCTGACGGTCTTACTACGTTTAACAGGTATTACACCACCAGCGCCTTTCTCGGAATTGAGTTTCGTAAAAGCAGTTAATGGTGAGGCTCAAACAACAATGTCTTCCATCAATATCGGAAGTTGGTTAATACTGCTTGGATTGGGATTTATCATCGGTGTTATCATAGTTCCATTTATCTGGTCGAAGGAACGAGTAAATAGTAATTCCAGTTTCGGTGGATGGGTGTTTATATTGGCAACGATTGCTCTGTTATGGGGAGGATTGGTTGAGGGTGTTTTCCTGAAGTTCGGATGGTTGAAATTAACTCACAACCTAACGGCAGGCAATCCTGATCAATCGGTCAAATCCGCCTGGTTGTTCTTTGAATTTATCGGAGCAGCTTATATATTTGGACTAATAATCTCTATTCCTCTAATTCCTTTGATTTCCAGAATCAGTAAAGGCATTTCCGGTTTAAAAACACTTAACCTTAATCAATTGGATGAAGTAAGTTATAAATCTGTAGCGCTGGGTTACCCGCTGTACACAGTCGGCGCCCTGTTCGCAGGAGCAATATGGGCAGAACAGGCTTGGGGATCGTTCTGGAGTTGGGACCCTAAGGAGGTCGGCGCTTTGATAATCTGGTTGTTCTATTCTGGATACCTGCACGCAAGGTATCAAAAAGGCTGGAAAGGCTCAAGAGCAGCCATTCTGGTTGTAGCCGGATTTCTAATGCTCCTGATCTCTTTTTTCGGTAATTATTTTTTTGGTGGATTACATGCATATACTTAAAGAAGTTGGCAAGTTAGCAAGTTGGCAAGTTAGCAAGCATAAAACCGGCAAACTTAACAACTCTAAAAAACCGGTTATAGTCAATATCTATCTAACGTCGTTATTTCTTGCTGTCATTTTGTTTTCTAGCGAACTTCCAGCGGTTACATTTGGGAAGAACAACATTCAGTATACATACTTTCATTGGAAATACCTGACGACTGAGCACTTCGATATTTACTATAATCAAGGTGGCAAGAAAATTGCTGATTTTGCAGCGGAAATTGCCGAGAAAGCATATCAGGATATTGCTAAAACATATCTATACTCCACCGCCAACGACGATCCAATAACCATAATTACTTATCAATCACACAACGATTTCGAACAGACTAACGTCACTGGACAGCCTGATGAAAGTACCGGCGGTTTAACGGAATTTCTCAGGACACGCATTGTTGTACCATTTGAGGGAAATCACGAGAAGTTTCGGCACGTAATTCACCACGAGCTGACTCACGCAATGATGCTGAATATGCTATATGGTCAAGGATTCGGTGCAATAGTAGCTGGACTATCGCAGAGTAGGATTCCTTTGTGGTTTATTGAAGGTTTAGCAGAATATATGTCCAATGACGGACTTGACCCGGAAACGGAGATGTTCCTGCGTGACGCCGTTGTTAATGACATACTCCCTGAAATTCCTTATTTAGGAAGCTATGGGTATCTTGGTGTTTATAAGTGCGGACAATCAATACTATATTTTATCGCCTGGCGTTATGGTGATGAGAAGGTCGGTGAGATACTGCATCAACTGATGAGTTATAACAACTTCGATCAGGCGTTGAAAGCAGCCATCGGTATTGACGTCAAGGAGTTATCGAAACGCTGGCGCCGCTTTATTAAGGAGCGCTATTGGCCCCTGATGGCTGATATGGAACCACCCGACCAATTCTCACAGCAACTGACGGATCACATCAAGGATTACTGTTATGTGAATAACAGCCCGGCGCTTTCACCCAATGGTGAATGGTTGGCGTTCCTTTCCAATCGTTCGGACTATTTTGATGTTTATTTATTGAATGCTCTGGATGGAAAAGTTCACAGGCAGCTGCTACATGGGCAGCGTTCCGGCAAATTTGAGGAGTTGCACTGGCTGCGTCCCGGTATAACCTGGTCACCGGATGGGAAGCAAATAGCGCTCTGCGCCAAGGCTGGTGAGCACGATGTGCTTTATACTATTAATGTTGATAACGCTAAGATTGCAAAGACCTTCAAATACAAATCCGATGGGATGTTCAGCCCATCCTGGTCGCCTGATGGTAAAAACATCGCTATGGTATTGATACATGAAGGTCAAAGCGATATTGTGACATTAGAAGTAGAGACCGGTCAACTGTACTATGTTACTCACGATATCTTTGACGTGGCTGATCCATCATGGTCGTATGACAGCAAACGGTTGCTGTTTACATCCAATAGAGGTGACTATAAAATAAATGAATCATTGCCGACTGGACAAGATATGAGCGATTATGATTTTGAAAATTTTGATATATATGAAATAAACATTGAAACCCACATATTAAAACGCATCACTAACGATCCATTTGTTGAAAGAACTCCGCTCTGGACGCCCTTAAATAACACTATACTCTACGTGAGCGATATGAGTGGTATTTATAATTTATATATACATAATATTGAAGATGATCAAAGGAATTCCATTACCAACACTGTAAGCGGGATTTTTCAACCGACTATCGCCCGTAATGTTGGGACACTTGCTTTCTCAAGCTTTTTTAACAACGGCTACGATATTTTCCTGATGAATGATCCCTTTACCGAAGATATGTTTGCAGAAGCTCTACAGATACCTCTATCGGAAAAGATACCCAGTCGTGATGATAATGGTTCATCGCTTGGTTTAAGCTCTCGAAATTACAATAATTTTGTATTTGATCGTATCTTTCATTTGGGGGAAAAGGAAAGCAAAGCTGCTGCTGAAGGAAAAGATAGTGTTAATGTTGTTGTTCGCGAGCGTCAATCCGATGGTAAATATCCCAATTATGATTACCGGATGCAGCTTAAACCTGATTTGGTGTTTGTCAATGCCGCTTATAGTCCTTATTACCTTATGCAGGGCGCAGGTATGGTTGTTCTCAACGATGAATTGGGTAATCATCAATTAAACATAAGCGCTGATCTGAACCGTTCCACCAAGTACAGCAATTTCTTTGTGGGTTACAATTACCTTGCAAGAAGAATTGACATCGGTGGTGGCGTTTATCATTATGCATATCCATTTTACAGTGGGAATCTAATCTGGTTGGATCGCAATTACGGCGCTTTTCTGATGGCTTCCTATCCGATTAACCGGTTTAACCGGGTTGATTTTGGAATTGATCTTAGCTCGGTTGACAGATCGGAACTTAGCGATCTGGGTGAATCCGGTTCACTTATCACGACTATACTGCCACATATTGGTTATGTGCACGACACATCCATCTGGCGTTGGGCTACATCCCCCGGCAACGGAGGAAGATGGCGTATTGATCTTCACTGGAGTCCGGATTTATTCAACGATTACGAGAATAGGATTGATTTTAGAACCATATCATTTGACTGGCGAAGGTATTTCACTTATCATAAGGATTATACCTTCGCTGTCAGAACGAGTGGAGCTTTTTCGGAAGGAAAGACACCCCAGAGGTTCTTCATGGGTGGAATGATGAACTGGTTTAATTCCCGTTTCGACAATCCAACCGGTGGCGTAATCATAGATATGAAAGATATTTACTTCTCCCGATTTGTAACACCGCTTAGAGGAGTTGGATATTACAATCAGGTTGGTACAAGGTATCTTTTGGGTAATTTTGAATTCCGCTATCCATTTATACGTTATCTTGTCTTTGGATGGCCCCTGCCTGCATATTTCAGGGATGTTCGCGGCGCATTATTCACCGATCTCGGCGTAGCCTGGTATCCCGATAACATTAATGGGCAGGCGCTTCCTAATCTGGATGACTGGTCGAATGGATTTGGTTTCGGTATCAGGTTTGACCTTGGAATATTCCCTATCGAGTGGGATATTGCGTGGTCAAAAGAAACCGATATGCTCCCGCAGTATTATTTCTCATTGAATTTTGGATTTTAGAAAGTTCAGAGTTCGCGCTTCAGCGTGTTTTGGTTCAGAGTTCACTCCGACAGTTCAGAGAGTAAAAACAACCTGAAGGTTGAACTCCAAACTCAAATATACTTTCGTACTTTCATACTTTCAAACTTTCGCACTTACATAAAATGACCTCCAAACGTAAAAAAAGCGTCCAGGCGCTCATTATCATCGCTGATATCGAGAACTCATCCCATTATGCAGAGACCTCCTCGCCAGGCAGCTATAATAATATGATTCGCGAGTATCACCGGATTGCTTCCAAGGCGGTTGATGAGTATTGCCGTGTCAGCAAAGCCCGCGAAGACGCTATTCTTCATCGTAAAGCCTACGGTGATGAAATTCTAATCATACTGCATTCAAGGAAATTAGATGAGATCGCAGCTTATGCATTGGACTTGGGTGTTCTTTTAGAGGTTGAATGGGCGAGGTCTCGTTTTAACAGCAGGCGTATCCGCGAGGATAAATCTCCCTGCCGTTTGCGTGTGGGTATCGGGTACGGCAAGATTACAATGGCAGAGAGTGTGTGGGGACAGGGCGTTACGCCGGAGGGATATGCTATTGCACGCACAAAGCGAATCGAATCCAACGCAGGCGCTGAAATCAATGAACCGCATATACTTATCTCAAGCAGGATCAAATCAGCCGTTGAGAAGATCAAAGGCATCGAGATCGGCAGAACCGAAATCATCCATCCATATAAAACGGTCGGCACAAAATCTTTTGAAGCAATTCGCATAAAGAGCTATGAAGGATTATACAACGAGTTTAAAAAACGGATTAAGACAAAGGATCGCTATGCCAGGTGGTTAACTCTTGGATATCAGGCATTCTCGGCTGGTGATTTCAATGAAGCTCTCAGATGTTATAAATATGCTGCAAAGGCAAGACCGGAAGCCATTTTTGCTATGAGCAACCTTGCTGGTATCCTGACCAAAATGGGCAAGCTTGACGAGGCTGAGGCAACGCTGCGTAAATTACTGCGCACCAGAAAAGGTTGTCCCGAAGCGCTGAACAATCTGGGGACGGTATTAGTGCGGCAGGGCAGGATTGAGGAAGCTGAGACCGCTTATCGCCGCGCTTTACGGGTAAAACCTGAATACCCGTTAGCGTTGTATAACCTTGGGAATACATTAAACGAGTTGAACAAATATGAGGAAGCTGAAATCGCCTACAGGCAGGCAATCAAGTTAAAACCCGAATATGCTCAGGCATTATGTAATCTCGCCAGCGTAAAACACGAGCAGGGACACATAAACGAAGCGTTAGAACTTGCTCGAAGAGCGCTGGAGATAAAACCCAACCATAAGGTAATAATCAGGATAGTCACGGAGTTTGAAGAATTGAAGATGGCTGCTGAATTTGAAACTCAGGGAAAACTCAAAGACGCCGAAAAGATATACCGCAAGATGACACATTCAAGCGCCGAATACCCATTGGCATATTTCAACCTTGGAAATAACCTCGCCAAACAAAATCGGGTCGAAGAAGCCGAAGCAGCCTATAAAAATGCCATAGATCTGAATCCTAATTATGTTACGGCATTGTGCAATTATGCGCTTATGCTAAAGGATCATAACCGTTACGAAGACGCGCTAATCCTGGCAAAGAGAGCGATGTCGGTTAATTCCAAGAGGGAGGAGGTTGTGGAGTTGGTGGGGGAGTTTGAGGAATTGGGAAAAATGTTGTGATGTTGTGATGTTGTGATTGGGATGAACTATTACTGAAACTCGGCAATATAACATCTGGGAAAATGCACAGCCCGGATTGATTACTTTATCAAAGCAAGCTTGGTAGTCTTAACCTTGCTGCCAGCGGAAAGACGGCACAAATATATACCGGAAGGCAGATCGGAAGCATCCCAACTGATGTTGTATTTTCCGCTTGTCATCGGTCTGTCGACCAACCTTGATACTTCCTTGCCTGACAGGTCAAACAGGCTGATTGTGACATCTGCATTGACATCAAGGCTGTAGTTGATGTGGGTGGTGGAGTTGAAGGGGTTGGGATAGATTTGAAGGATTTCATAACTTACAGGCATGTCATCAGTTTCTACGCTATAATAAATGCTATTCAAAAATACTACCTCCACAGAATCGTTCAACTCGCCGTCAGAAGCTATGAAGATGGGATGATAGATGGCGGAATCTCCCATAGTGGTTTGCCAACTAAAACCCGCGCTGCCATCGCCGTTGTCAGTGAATTCGATATTGTCGGGCAGATCGACCAAAGCCAGATCAAGCGTAAGTTCATCATCGTTGCGGTCACGGGAGGTCAGATCGAATTCGATCAAATCTCCCGAGGTGAATTCAACCGTATCCCTTGGTATATCAACCCACTGTGGAACTACGTTAATGCTTTCCGAACAATCATATATTCCCATACCTGTCTGGTCTGCTACATAAACCAGATCACCATACACGCAGACATCCCAGGCATACCCAGGTGTGTCAAACCAACAGACTTCTTCAGGATTCTCAGGATTGGAGATGTCGATCACCCTCAAACCATCGTAGGCGTCGGCTATGTATGCATAGTCATACGCTACCCAGACTGCTTCAGCATATCCAGGCGTAGAACAGAAGCTTACTCGTTCAGGATTATCGGGATCTGAAATATCAATAATATTCAGACGACCATAAGGACGAGCGCCTCCATTCATGCTTGTAGTTAAGTAAGCGTAATTACCAACCGCATACACATCATTCGGAGAACCATAACCATCTGTAAAGGTGTATATAGTTCCCCTTTCTTCAAATGAATAAGGATCTGAAATATCGAAAATATACATTCCCAATGATACACCTCGATTTTCAGTGTCGCGGTTAGTTAAGCATGCAAGATTTCCAGAAACGGAAATATTATAAGGCTCGTGAGTTGTATCATCTGAACAAATGAGATATGGATTAGATGGATTCTCTATGTTGAATGATGCTAAACCTACACCTATACCACCAAGAGCAACAAATGCGAAACCGTTACTGATATCCAAATCCCACCCTCCTGGGACAAGTCCGGCACTGCCTATCCTAATGGGAATGACTGGATTGCTTAGATTATAAATAGACAATCCACCATATCCAGCAAGGTACGCAAGTCCCTCAGAAAACACTATTTTCTTTCCCCATACACGATTCTCTGCTCTTACTGCGAGTTCCACAGGATTAGAAGGATCAGATATGTCTATCATACGCTGCAAATTCATACCACCGGTGTGCTCTGCAAACACTGCAAGATCTTCTGAAACTGATACTGATCTTATATCCAAAAAATAGTCGGTAAACTGTCCCAAAAGACGAACATTCTCAGGATCGGAGATATCAACAGTGCAAAAACCCTCTTGATTTGAAGTAATATATGCCACATCATCGAGAATGAAGATTTCCCTTGAGTCAATTCCCCGAAGGTCATAGTAATCAGTGAAATCAATAGCATTCGGATCGGAAACGTCAAAAACGTGTATTGTATAGGCAGAACCAGCAAGATATAAAAAACCATCTGAAATTGAGATTCCCCAGCCACCTGCGCATTCAGTATCGCATCTGTCCAGTTCCACCGGATCTGTCGGATCGGAGATGTCCAATGAAAACAGGAAAACTGAATCTTCATCGTCTCTATAGCCGGAAACAAAGGCTGTTTCGCCAGTTACCAAAACATCACAGGTTTCCCCGGAGTTGAAATATCCGACAGAATCGGGATTTTCGGGATCGGATATATCAAAGACTATCAGTCCTGCATCATCACCACCCACGCAAGCCATATATGCATAATTGCCTGAAATCCAAACCCGATAACCCTTATCGCGAACTTGTTGGGAACCGGTTTCCTGTGGATTTTCAGGATCAGAAATATCTACAACTCTTAACGCACCTGCATTTGTACGTGGATTGTATCCTCCTTCTGAAACGTAGGCATAATTTCCTACAACGAAGACTCACAAGCGATTCCGAGCGTTTCAAGGTAACCGGTTTCAGTTGGGTTTTCCGGATCGGATATATCGATTATTCTTAAACCGCTTTGCTTTCCATCAGTAATGTAGGCATAATCACCCGAAACATAAACACATTGGGCTTCCAATGGATTATCATCCCAGTAACCAACCAGTTCGGGATTTTCAGGATTAGAGATGTCAAGAATTTGCAACCCGGATAACTCAGTAGCAACGTATGCATAATCACCGCGTACGAATAGATCCCTGGCTTTATCCCAGCCATTGATCCTTCCGACTTCATCAATACCTGAACCTTGAGCATGGATCTGAAGGGGTAGGAACAAAATCAGGAGAAAAAATGTGATTCCGGGAAAGGAAGAAAACTGATGCTTCATGAAATACCTCAGGTTATCTAATGAGAGTTAATAAATTTACCAACTCCTCTCATACCCGGATTGAAATGGGTATGAGAGAAGCATGAGAGAATTAAACTATTCAAACAAAGCTGCTGATTATTTTACCAACACAATTTGCTGTGTCAATATCGCTTCATTACTGTTTAATTTAACAAGATATGCACCGGAAGGCAAATCTCCCGCCTTAATAACGATTGAATGACTGCTGTTTTAATGAAACCGGCTTCTAAGGTTTCCATTCCTTACTCGTAGAAATTATCCGGAACGTGCGAAACCGGCATTGACCAGTAATTGTATGAAGCGTAGAGCAGATAGGTAGTTCCGTACATCTCTGTTTTGGAGAAGGGGAGGGGGCGTTAAGCCTATCCCAATTCTCAATTCAGATTATTGCTTTGACTGAAGATAACGAGTTTATCTCACCAAAGCAAGCTTGGTAGTCTTAACCTTGCTGCCTGCCGACAGGCGGCACATATAGATACCGGAAGGCAGGTCGGAAGCATCCCAACTGACGCTGTGTTTTCCGCTTGTCATCTGTCTGTTGACCAGCTTTGCCACTTCCCTGCCTGACAGGTCGAACAGGCTGAGTGTGATATGGGCATCGCTGTCAAGGCTGTAGCTGATGCGGGTGGTGGAGTTGAAGGGGTTGGGAATAGCTTCGCTGAGTTCAAATGTCTTGGGAATATCCGGGTTGGGAAGGTCTGTCACGTCATTTGGTTCGCGAACGGTGACGCGCAAGTAGATTCTGTCGGTGTTATCCCGGTCGTCCTCTTCGTATACGGTGAGGCGTAATGAATCCAACCCGACCCAATCTTCGTCCGCTGTAATTATCAACTGATCGTCTTCTATGTCTCCATTTAAATTCCTGCGATCTCTGATAGAGAACACAAGCGCTGAATCCTGATATACAGATGGTGAGACGAAATCATAGAAGTAATCGAGATCGTATATTAGTGTGCTGTCTTCAACGAAACCGGTATCGGGCAGCGACAACCAGCGGAGCATATCGGTACCGGTTTTTACCAGCCACATATTATCGCTCCACTGACCTTCCTCGTTGAAACTATTTGTAACTCCTGCTAATGCATAACCACCATCTGATGTCTGCGCCATTGAAAGACAATGTTCAGTGTTTATTCCACCGAAAGTTCTTGACCAGACTTCCTCGCCATCGGGATCGACACGCAACAGGTAGAATTCATCCCTGGGGCTATTCGCGTATGAGAATACACCTGCGATTACAAAGTCACCATCCTCAGTTAATACTATATCTGTCCCTGCGTCCAACATTCTATCACCATAAGCTCGAGACCAGATATCTTCACCATCACGGTCGATCCGCACGAGGTAAATGTCTTTGTCTCGACGATCCTCCCGATCTTCCTGAATCCCGATCATCGCATAGCCACCATCCGGCGTCTGCACAATTCCACGAAATTGTTCAAACAGGTCTGTACCATAAGCATTGGACCACACTTCTTCGCCGTCTGCATCGACCTTGATAACATAGCCGTCGCTGACGTAACCGCTTCCGGTAGAACCTGCAATAATAAAACAACTGTCATTTGTGGCGATTACTTCCCTTCCAAATTCAGAACGGTTTTCCCTGTCATAAGCGCGAGACCATATCTCCTCGCCATCCTGATTGATCTTGACCAGAAAAACGTCCAAAGTACCGGACCTGAATGAGTTGGTTATTCCCACCATAAGGAAGCAGTCATCCGGAGTCTCAATCACATCATAGAATCCATCACCGGCATAGCCTCCATAATTTTGCATCCATTCAACTTCTCCGTCTGAATCGGTCTTCACAACCCAGCCTTCATGAGAATTCCGATTGTGACCAACCAGAAGGTACCCTCCGTCACCGGTCTGGATAACTTCCTCCCACTCATCCGTGTAAATGTTATCATCAGGGGCATACTGTCTTTCCCATTCAAGCTCGCCTCGGGCACCCGTTTTTACCAGGTATCCATCATGGCGGTGATCAGGGTTATATTGCCATCCTGCAAGCGCAAAACCGCCATCACGGGTTTGGATCACTGAATTACACGTTTCCAGACTAATTCCGCCATAGGTGTGAGACCACAGGGAAGCCGGTTGAGCGTTGAGTACGCCAACGGTTAATAATTGTAACAGTATGATAAGTTTCTTCATTGGTTACCTTAATTATTAAGATTAGAAAAACACTAATATTGGGGCTGCTGAAAAAGATACTTTTCTGTCATTTTTCCCCCAACTTGTCATTCCCGCGAAGGTGGGAATCCAGCTAATATATTGTTTCTCCTGGATTCCCGCCTTCGCGGGAATGACAAGTTAAAGGTAAAATCCACAAAATCGGGAGTTTTCAAGTAAAGCTTAAGATAGTAAATTTAATACTATAATGCAAACGACAGGGACAGAAAACCGCCCCTGCCGTTTTGGTTTAATTCCGGTGTCGTTACTTGTTAAGCACAATCTTAATGCTCTTAGAAAAACCACCGGCTTCCATACGACAGAAGTAGATACCGGAAGGAACGTTTGCCTCCCAGGCAACACTGTGATATCCGGCTACCACCTCACCATTTATCAACGTAGCAACTTCACGTCCAGATACATCAAATATCTGCATAGTCACGTTGCTTGCCTCCGGCAGTTGATACTGGATCGAAGTAGTTGAATTGAAAGGATTGGGATAAGCTTCGATGAGTTCAAATGTCTCGGGAATATCCGGGTGGGGAGGATCTGTCACGTCATTTGGTTCGCTAACGGTGATGCGCAGGTAGATTCTGTCGGTGTTATCCCGGTCGTCCTCTTCGTATACGGTAAGGCGTAATGAATCCAACCCGACCCAATCTTCGTCCGCTGTAATAATCAACTGATCGTCTTCTATGTATCCATTTAAATTCCTGCGATCTCTGATAGAGAACACAAGCGCGGAATCCTGATATACTGATGGCGAGACGAAATCATAGAAATAATCGAGATTGTATATTAATGTGCTGTCCTGAACGAAACCAGTATCGGGTAAAGATACCCAGCGTAGAATATCGGTGCCGGTTTTTAACAGCCAGATATTATAATGTCCCTGATCTTCCTCTCTGAAACTGGATGTGTATCCAGTTAATGCATAACCACCGTCGTATGTCTGCACCATTGAATTACACCATTCATGACTCCTTCCTCCAAATGTTTCGGACCAGATTTCTTCACCATCCGGTTCAACACGTAACAGGTAGAATTCATCGAAAGGTGGATTCACGTAGGAGAATTTACCTGCGATCACAAAGTCACCATCCTCAGTCAACACAATATCTGCCCCGGAGTCTCTCATTCTATCACCATAAGTCCGCGACCAGATCTCCTCGCCCTTGCCATCGATCTTCACCAGGTAAATATCTCTACCTTGACCATGTTCCTGTTCTAAATCTTCCTGATTCCCGATTAATACATAGCCGCCATCCGGCGTCTGCACAATTCCACGAAATTGTTCAAACAGGTCTGAACCATAAGAATTGGACCACACCTCCTCGCCGTCCGCATCGACCTTGATAACATAGCCGTCGCTGACGAAACCACCTCCGGTAGAACCTGCAATAATAAAACAACTATCAATTGTGGCGATAACTTCCCCCCCCCATTCCGAGCGGTGCTCCCTGTCATAAGCGCGAGACCAAACCTCCTCACCATCCCTATCTATCTTGACCAGAAAAATGTCCTGAGTACCGGACCTGAACGAGCTGGTTCTCCCCACGAGAAGGTAACAGTCATCCAGAGTCTCAATCAAATCACTGAAATCATCAGGGGCATTACCTCCATAATTCTGCATCCATTCAACTTCTCCGTCTTCATCAGTTTTTACCACCCAGCCGTAGGGACTCCCATCAACATAAGATGAAGTCTGACCAGCCAGAAGGTAACCTCCGTCGCCGGTCTGGATAACTTCCTTCCAAACATCCGAGTTGTTGTTCTCTTCCGGGGCATACATTCGCTCCCATTCAATCCCGCCTCTTGCATCCGTTTTTATCAAGTATCCATCATCGCGGTGATCGGGAATCCATTGGCTTCCTGCAAGCGCGAAGCCGCCATCCCGGGTTTGGATCACTGAATAACACGATTGCCGATGAAGTCCACCATAAGTGTGAGACCACAGGGAATCCGGCTGAGCATGGAGTATGCCAACGGTTAGTAATTGTAACAGTATGATAAGTTTCTTCATTAGGTTACCTTTATTAAAAACCTGTTGAATGCTAAGATAGTGTATTTAAAACTTTAATGCAACGACAGGGACAGGAAATCGCCCCTGTCGTTGCAGGTTGAATTTAAATGACTATTTACTTCACCAAAGCAAGCTTAGCGGTCTTAACCTTGCTGCCTGCCGACAGGCGGCACATATAGATACCGGAAGACAGATCGGAAGCATCCCAACTGACGCTGTGTTTTCCACTCGTCATCGGGCGGTCTACCAGCTTTGCCACTTCCCTGCCCGACAGGTCGAACAGGGTGAGAGTGACATAGCTGTCGCTTTCAAGGCTATAACTGATATGGGTGGTGGAGTTAAACGGATTGGGATAGGCTTCATTAAGAGCAAATTCATACGCAACGTCTGGTTCTTTAACAGCGGCGCCAAGTCTGTTACCTTCACCGGATAATAATACATCTATCGAATAATCGTCGCTGACTATCGCCAATACACCTGTGTAAGATGTGTCCGTTGAAGGTGTAAATGTGATTGTAAACGTCGTATCGTCATTCGCAGAAAGATCGAAAGCATCCTCAAACGGACATTCAAAGGCATCACTATCTATAATAACGTCCGTTATCTCCCGAGACCTGCTGCTGACGTTACTGATAGTCAACTCCCATTCCGATGTGCTGTCAAGAATTACTTCGCCAAAGTTATGTGCTTCTTCGGAAAACATAAGATACCAGGCTCCCAAAGCCCGACTTATGTCGTAAATACTAAGGTCGTAATAGTCGGCAAGATACAGCCTATCATCGCATACCGAAAAATCGAAAGCTATTCCCGGCGTGTCGTAATAACCGATCAGTTCAGGGTTCGCCGGGTCTTCCAACGAAAACAGCTTCATTCCGTAATAGTCTTCCGCCATATAGAGAATTCCATCTTCAACCGTCAACGGAGACACAGATACCCCCTCAGTTTCGATAGTAGAAACCCAACGAGGATGCTCCGGGTCTTCCACTGAAATGACGTATAAACATGCAGGAGAAGCATTACGAACATAAACATACCCATCCCATGCCACTAAACGCCTCAAATACCAGCTGATTTCGGTAACGCTGATCAATTCCGGTTCCTCTGGGTCTTCAAGGGAATAGATTAAAAGACCGTTTCTGCCGCCTGACACATACAGGTAATCGTCATCCACAGCAATGTCCTTTGTATTACCTCTATGATCAGGTCCGTCTTCATACTCAATCTCGTTTACAAGACGCGGATTTTCAGGATCGGATATGTCAAATATGTATATACCGTGATAGGGAGTACTTGCTATATAGATATGATCCCCCCATTGTTCAAAAACATCGTTACATGCATAAACAGAATTCAGGTACGAAGGTCTGGCTGGATTTTCCAGGGATAGAACGACCAGATATGTTCTGTTTGTAATGTATAAATAATCATCGTTTATGATTCGGATCTGTGATACCCAATTGAGAAGAGAATCAACAGAAGTCATTCGGGGAATTGAAGGGTTGCGGACATCGAAGGTCTTAAGGGGCCAATAGTCATCAGGAATAGTCTCTATCCGATCAACCATATAAACATACTGACCATCGGAATCGACGAGGCAAGGTCTTTTGCCTCCTCCCCATTCATATATTTCCCTCATAGAGTTTCGACCAACAGTAGCTACTATCAGGCGTTCCGGCCAAGGATTATAACCTGGACTACCAAAATAGGCATAATGCCCTTGAATATCAAAACAAGCGCCACCGGGGCGATTATCCTCATCAGAAACCACTTCAGGATGTCTTGGATCGGATACATCAATAATATAACCGAATGACGAATAAACACGGTCTTCTATCTTAATAAGATTTCTGCCTCCCGCATGCTGATCTTCAGGAAGCCTTCCTATCAGTTCCGGGTCTTCAGGGTCGGCAAGTGAATAGATAAAAAAGGAAGGATACGCTGAAACATATAATAGAGTATCATCAAATAGTACTCCCGTAGCAGTTGAACTGTTTTCTGAGAAAACCTCTATTGCTATTTCAGATACATTGTTGGGATCGGAGATATCCAATACGCGAATAGCTCGATTACCTTCACCAGTCCAAACTGCAATATCACCCGAAACCTTGATGTCATAGGCACTTCCCCTGGTGTCAAAGCGTCCGATCTGTTCAGGATTGGCTGGGTCTTTAATGTCTATAATGCAGATGCAGAATGACCTGTAGCAGGTAACATAGGCAAGGTTGTCCTGAATGTCTATCTTAAAGGCGTTCGGAAGATCGTTGCAAAGCCCGATTTCTACCGGATTGACAGGATCGGCTACAGAATAGATGCGCAGCCCGGCATAGCCGTCGCATACATATAACAGGGTATCGCGCAGAAACAAGCCTTCGGTAATACCGAGCGTTGATATACGGCGGATCACTTCCGGCTCTCTCGGATTGGATATATCATAAAGCACCAATCCCCATTTATTAGTAAAATAGGCAACTTCATTATATATCTCCACGTCTCTGAATTGACCAGACAGCTCAGTTTCACTGAGCAGTTCTATGTTCCAGTTGTCTTCAGCAAAAGCAGTTGAAGATATTAACAGGATTACGAAAAAAAGCATAGTTAACCAATGTCTTATCATCTTTCTCTCCATTTTCGCACCAGCGGCAGCAATCAGGTATTGCCACCGCTGGTTTTTTTCTTACACTGTTAGTCAGTTTCAAGTTGTTCCACTCTGCAGCCTGGTTATCGGATCAGAGCCAGTTTTGTTGTTCTTTCGTCACCGTCAGCATTCAATCGAAGCAGATATACGCCTGAAGGTATCCCTTCAGCATTCCAAACTGTCTGGTAATGCCCAGCGGATTGGCTTTCGTTTGCAAGAGTTGCGATCTCCCTTCCGGTGGTATCAAACAGCTTCAACGTGATGAACGCATCCCGGTCAAGGCTGTAGCTAATGCAGGTTGTAGAGTTAAACGGATTAGGATACGCGGCATGCAATGCGAATTCCGACGGTGGTTCAGCCTTCCACTCATCCCTTCCGGAACGGATCAGAAGGTTGAAAGTCCTGTCAATCTCGACTTGCTCCTCACCAAATACAGCAGAATTGGCACGGTCGCCATTCAGGTTGTGATCCAACTGAAGATAGATGAAGCGAGCTTCAAGTGAATCCGCTGCATTATCCGCGTTCAACGCAAGATCGTTATAACCCCTTAGTGCATCTTCAATGCGGTCTTCGAACATGTAAGTATAGGGGATCATTAACCGGGCAGTACGTGCTATCCCTTCCCTGCGGTGAATTCGACTTATTGTATTAAAGTAACTCCGTAAATCGTCAAAGTCAAGCTCGAGTTCGTTGTAGCAGTAAATGAGATAACGCGCCGCGGTAACCGCATCCGATGTGTTCGGGCTGGAAGCGATAACACTGATGAAGATTCGCATAGCCGCCCGTGTTTCACCATGTCGGAATAAATCGAGCCCATCTCGAAAACCTACATCGTCTATCTCATTATCGTACGCATCATCATAGAAAATTTCATCATCACCATCACAATAGAAAAAATTCTCAGGATGTTCTTCTACTGCAGCCTGTGTTGCACCCCAGTAACTTTCTTCTGCATGGACATCTTCTTCAATTAAAGGATCAGGATTCAGGTAAATGGTGTATCCCTCTGGTTGTGTGGGAGGTTCGTGGTCTTGGATATCACAAAAACTTATTATAGGAGTGGAAGATCCCATCAGTGCAATCTCTGCTCCGTTCCAGAGTTCCTCACCTTCTTGTCCCTGTCCTTCCAAATCATTGCCGTTTTCTTTAATGTCGTTGGCTACATCCATATTAGCATTTAAATCTGGATTGCTTGTAAACATTGTAATGCCGGTAACTCCACTGTGAAATATCATCATATCAAGGAGAGCGGGATCTGATAAACCAAGACCAACCCCGCATGATAAAACGTCTTCGGGATCAGGCGGACCGCATTCAATTACTCTCGTTTCTTCAACTACAACCCAAGGATCCACACCATCGGGACACATAAACATCCAGATACCACGCTCAGATGACAGGAAAGGATTATCCCGACCTACTCGAGTAACCATGTTTTGGTTGTCGTATAGTTGATTTTCTTCGTCATCTGGGTCCCAGTTGCCATGAATCTGAACTCTCGATTTGAGGATACTGATACCTATGGATTCTATATCGTGTATATAGCAATCCTTAATATCAACCTCATTTCCTGGGTCTTCATCGAAAACGTAGTCTATCTCAATACCGGTTCGAGCCTCGTTGATGTCACATTTGTAAAAGCGGCTGTCAATAGCGCCGACGCCGTTCATTACAATACAATGCCAATGGCCTCCCGGGTCATCGGGGTCATCGAAAAGAGAGAAATAAACCCATGGATCGTCTTCGGGTACATTTTCAATATTTGCGATGACTGTACCTTGAATTCTGAAATACCTGTCTTTCTGTATTTCAAAATAACAGCGGGGGTCAATGTCTAATGCAGCATTGTTATCGACAAAGAAATTGCTGTAGGCGCGGTAGTAGTCCCATTCGAGAGAATTGAAGTTAAAGTCGGCATTCAAACCGGCGTTACTCAAATGACAGTTGCCGGCGTCGATCTTACAGTAAGGATCGAAACCATAGTCATCTATCTCTGCTATGCCGGGAGGTGGATCCGTCATGATTATACCATCCATACCATTTGCAAGAGCGCCGCCATAAGCTCCGATATCATTTCTGCTTCTATCGCGCAGCAATTCTCCAATAACCATAGGTGCATCTTTAATAACATAAGGATCCATGAAAGCATTAAGCAAACGTGCATCCTGTGGATCTTCATTTCGTCCACGATTTATCATCGGTGAGTTCCAGTAGAGATGGAAACCATCAACGAAAAGAGGATCGGCATCGACCGTTCCATTGGGATCATCTCCACCCCAGCCGTTATCATCATTATTACAGAAACCATTGAAAGCAAATTCAGGTATTGCGCCTGCATTATAATCGATTCCATCAGCATCTGGAAAATCATCAGAACCGAAAATGTTGCACTGCATCTGTTCATCGAACATAGGCTCTGCAAGGTTTCCTACATAACAACCTGCCAATTCATTGTTCCAGAATACATTGTTGTAGAAATGCGTAGAGTAATTAGGGCTGAAATACTCAACATCACCAAATTCCCATGGTTCAATACGAGCAGGTGAATGACGCCAGATATACAAGCCATATTGAGCATCAGACTGAATATTGTTTCTAACTCTACCTTGTAGTGGAGGACCATTTGGTGGTTCTTCTCGATCAAAACCATCCCAGCAAATACCCGATATTCCACCATCAATGATATTGTTGGTAATCGTCGGATAATGTACATCACCAAGTATATGTATTCCAGCGCCTTCACGAGCCTCGAAATCTACATCACCAACAATGGCTATTCCGGTAGCATTATTGTAAATGTGGTTGCCAATGATGGTAGTTCCCTGTTCTACAACAAGAGGATTTCCGCTTTCAAGTGATATACAAACACCTTCGTGACCATTATGATGTATTTCGCAACCCTCAACTACAAGGAGTGCAATATCGGGAGGGCATGGACCTAAAGTTAACATTTTCACACGAATACCGGCTCCCCATTCAAATAGGAGATCACCTTGTAACGCCCATTCACCATTATTAAATATGAATGAATCCTTAATCCTATTTGTACAAACCACCTGATCCAATTTTATTCCAGCCTGATCATTGTTGTTGATTGTACAGCCACTAAGAATGTTAATACTCGATCCAGGGCTTCTTATATTGGTTACAAATACGCCAACACCAAGAAAGCCCGCTTCATTACCATTGTTAGTGATTTCAGTACTGGAAATATTCAATCCTAAATTGAATAAGCGAGATCCTGCCCCGTTTATTGTTATCCTATGGTTATTACATTCACGAATAAAGGAATCATCAATATTTATTATAAAGGCTCCGGGATGAATTGGCAGACCTTCATGAATAATACCGTTATTCCCGCAAAACTGTATCTCTGATGATTCATCGATATCTAGGATAATACCTGCATTACCGTGAGGTATATTGGCTTCATATAATTTACCGTTCGCAATGGCAGTTAAAATATTTGTGTTCTCGAGATGAATGAACGGGTCGAATTCATCATCATCTCTTTCGAAGTCGTGCACCAGAATACCATTTGACTGGCTTTGCACAAGATTGCAATTACTCATCGATAAAACCGGTGTAGCGACATCTTCATCTTCAGTATAATTACTGAGTGTGATTTCTCCGAAGTAGATCTGCGCTAATCCACCACTGCCACCGTTTGAGAAATTACAATCGTTGAAGGTTGCATCTCCATTTATGTAGTTTTCAGCATTTATCTGAAAACCTACAGCATTCCCTTTAATCAATATCGATCCCCATGGCGCTCCATTGGGGTGCGTATTGAAGCTTGCTCCTTCAGCAATGATAGCGCCATCGATATCTAGCACAACATTTGTCCATAGTTGAATTTCAACATCTCCTTCAATGTTATCGATTTCCAGGAGCTGTTCAAAATTCACGTGGAAAACATCGTCACCAGGTTCCAAACCACCATTCACTCCAAAGACATAATCCACTCCAACAGGGTTCCGATTATTTAGAACACAATGGTCACCACCATTGAATAGGTCGATATGACCGTGGAAAACATCATCTGTCCGGATGAAAAGCGGTTGGGCGAAACTTAGGTGGCTGAATAATACAATAATTGCCACAGACAAGTAAAACTTTTTAAATTTTCATTATAGTCCTCTTTAAATTTTTTACTTTCAAGAAAAGGTTGTTGGTTTTGATCTGTAAATTTGTTTTTGACAAATCTTCTTCATATAATAACAGATAAATAATTGCCATTCCTATAGTAAACTGTGAACTCAACCTTCAGTTTGAATCAGAATTGTATAGGGACAGCAAATAATTAAATGAATTTCATAATACACTCCTTCAAATAATTATCAGGAGCTAACGTATTTATTTGAGAGTGAGGGATTGCTCCCGGGTAATTCCTCATCTCACCGGTTCGGGCGCGCCGCCACTTTAATAGGGATGGATGGCGCGCCCGTTCTTTGTTCTGAAGGGTTGCTTCAGAAAGTAAACGTATAAGCTATGCGCAATATTAACAAAGCGTATGCTCATAATAGAAAGTCTCTTCTACTGAGTTACTTACGGAACATAGCTCAACGCAAGTCATTTTGTAAACTTATGCCGGTTTACCCTCCCGTATTTAATAATCCCTATTATTTTCTCACAGTTGTTAACATCGCAGGTTAATTTAACCTCAGCATATATAAACTCCAAATATTTTCTGGTTTTTCTGGTTTTGGGGCTAACTCGTGTCTATACCTGCGATTTTAAATGTCACATTTTTCGAGGATAACTATCTCAAACCCAAATTGATACTAATTACAGAGACTTCCAATTCAGAGAAACCTATGCTGCTGGAGACAAAAATCAATATAAAGAAAACAGGTTGATTTATGACAAGATACTACTGTCTAACAGTTTCGCATTAAGTTAACATCCTGATAGATAAACTCCAAATATTTTCTGGTTTTTCTGGTTTTGGGACTAACTCGTGTCTATACCTGCGATTTTAAATGTCACATTTTTCGAGGATAACTATCTCAAACCCAAATTGATACTAATTACAGAGACTTCCAATTCAGAGAAACCTATGCTGCTGGAGACGAAAATCAATATAAAGAAAACAGGTTGATTTATGACAAGATACTACTGTCTAACAGTTTCGCATTAAGTTAACATCCGGATAGATAAACTCCAAATATTTTCTGGTTTTTCTGGTTTTGGGGCTAACTCGCGTCTATATCAGCAATTCTTCACATCACGTTTTTCGAGGATTATTCCCTCAAACCCAATTAGATTTTACAAGTGAAACTCCACAGGCAGAGACGCCTACGCTACCGGAGATTATAATTCACAGCAGAATTAGCAGATTTTTCCTTTCCTATTCACATCCTTCAACCTTGGAGCTTCTAACTCCTTGTTACGTATAAATTAAACCGGTACTATTTTGATTAAGAGTGAAAAAAGGATTATTTAATTTAAGTACGTATATGTCGGATGAACCATTGTTTTAATTGAATTGACAGATTACAAGGTAACCTCCGTCGCCGGTCTGGATAACTTCCTTCCACTCATCTGAGAACCGGTTGTCATCCGGGGCATACGTTCGTTCCCATTCAATCTCGCCCTTGCATCCGTTTTTACCAGGTATCCGTCATCGCGTTGATCAGAAATATATTGGTATCCTGCAAGTGCGAAACCACCGTCCCGGGTCTGGATCAATGAACTACATCCTTCCCGAGAAAGTCCACCATAGGTGTGTGACCACAAGGAATCCGGTTGAGCATGGAGTATGCCAACGGTTAGTAATTGTAACAGTATGATAAGCTTCTTCATTAGGTTACCTTAATTCCTAAGATTAGAAAAACGCTAATATAGTGTATTTAATACCTTAATGCAACGACAGGGACAGGAAACCGCCCCTGTCGTTGCAGGTTGAATTTAAATGACTATTTACTTCACCAAAGCAAGCTTAGCGGTCTTAACCTTGCTGCCTGCAGAAAGACGGCACAAATATATACCGGAAGGCAGATCGGAAGCATCCCAACTGATGCTGTGTTTTCCACTCGTCATAGGGCTGTCGACAAGTTTCGCCACTTCCCTGCCCGATAGGTCAAATAGGCTGAGTGTAACATCTGCATCAACGTCAAGGCTGTAACTGATGTGGGTTTTGGAGTTGAAGGGATTGGGAGAGGCGCCTTGAAGACCGAATACGTAGACTACCGATGGAGTATCCTCAATATCAAGAACAACACCCTGCCCTGAAAGCGAAGTCTCAAACTCATGACCAAGGCTGTTGAGGGTTAATGAACCAATGTAGGTAGTATCATCTTGTGGGGTGAAGAAGACGAGCAGTGTAGTATCTGAATTCGCCGGTATACTAAATGTAGTGTCGAAAGAGCAGGTGAAAACTTCGTTGTCTATGGTAATATCAGTTATTTCACTTGGGAGATTGTCAATGTTACTTACCGTGTATTCCCAAACAGCTATGCTGTCAATACCAATATCACCGAAGTCATGGGACTCCTCCGGTTGCTCGATATAGCAGGCGCCCATCGCCCGGCTTATGTCGTAAACGGCAACATTATTCACATCTGCTACATAAGCAAGACCGTCGGATACTTTAACATGATGAGCCCAACCGGGTGTATCATAACTGCCTGTTAAGACCGGATGTTCGGGATCTTCCAGAGAGAATACCTTGATGCCATACTCCATATCAGCGACAAAGAGGAAGGAATCTACGATACTGACTTCTGATGGTTGTGTACTTTCGGTTATCTCAAAGCGATCCAGTTCCCGCGGATGTTCAGGATCTGCCAAGGATATAACCGCAATAGCTGATGGATATCGAATATGAACATAAGCGTAATCTCCTCTAACTGCAATGTTAGATGCTCTACTTGATTCTCCTAGATCCAGCTCACTTATCTTATGCAGATAACCGTTTCGCAGCCTCTCCCAGATGGCAATACCTTCATAACCATGTGTTGTAATCAGAAGGTTGCTGGATACAACTGCCATCCAATTTTCAAAATATTCATCTTGAACATCGGTGATTTGCAGATCGGTTGGGTCGGATATAT
>JAVCDD010000310.1 GCA_030765125.1 Candidatus Hatepunaea meridiana | reverse complement strand
CTGCTCAGGCGAGTTGCCCGGCTCGTCAATCTGCTGGAAGATTACAGGGTGACCCCTGAGGCGATACTTCTCGAAGCATTGGAATCCTTTGAAGATCAAACAAACAGCATTGTAATCAATCACACGGGACTTCAGCTGGAAAACGAGCGACAGGAAGGCTTCTATCGCAAGACCGAGGTCGTCGACGCGTTCCGTAACTTAATCACCAACGCTATTGAGAGCCTGCGTGAAACAGACCACCCAACATTGACGCTTACATCGCAGGTTTCAGGAGGCAACACCGTCATCCGAATCAGCGACAACGGGCGAGGCATCGATGAAGGTGTCCGCGAGCGCATCTTCGAAGATGGATACTCGACAAAGGATTCCACAGGCTTCGGTCTTGCCTATGCGAAGAGGATCATCGAGGCGCACAGCGGTTCGTTACGCCTTGTGGACAGTGTTTCTGACGCCGGTACAATGTTCGAGGTTATCATCTGATGCCACGCTCTCGATCCACGACAACCATTCTGCTGATCGAAGATGACGAACGAGACCGCCGCATGCTGCTCGATCCACTTCGCGCACAGTATAATATCGAAGTGGCGGTCGATTACAACCAGGCGAAGGAGAAGATCAACAAGTGCGGCTTCGACGTGGTGTTCCTCGACTTGATGCTGCCGCGACGTCAGGGGGAACGGATCGATCAGAACGGCAAACTTGGTTTGGATCTGATCCGCATCGTTCGCGAAAAGGAGCCTTTAACCCCGATCGTGGTGATATCGGGCTTAGCCTCTGTGAAGACCGCGATGAAGGTTCTAAAGGAGGGAATCGTCGACTTTATCGTCAAGGATGACCTCGAAGACCAACTGCCGGTCATCATGCGGCGGGCTGAGCTGATCCGTCAGGGAAGGGTCGAGCAATTGATCCTGCGCCGCGAATCCCAATGGCCGGATGGCGGTTACAAGCTCGTCTATCGATCCAAGGTGATGGAAAAGCTCATCGACCAGGTTCGATCACTTGCACAAGGGGATGCCTCGGTATTATTATTAGGGGAAACCGGGACGGGCAAGGAGCTGATCGCCCGCGATATCCACGCCCGCAGTCCCCGTGTAGCCAGCCCATTCGTGGCGGTGAACTGCGGCGCCATCCCCGCTACCTTGATCGAGAGCGAGCTGTTCGGGCATGAGAAGAGTGCTTTTACCGACGCCGCGAGACGGAAGCTCGGACTCTTTGAATTAGCTAATCGAGGAACGATTTTCCTTGACGAGATTACCGACCTTCCAATCAATCTTCAAGTCAAGCTTCTGCGGGTCTTGCAGGAACGCAATTTCCGGCGTGTGGGTGGTGAAAAGACGCTGCCTCTGAATGTCAGGGTAATTGCAGCAACCAACAGGAACATCAAGACGGAGATCAAAGCTGGATGGTTCAGGGAGGATCTATTCTTCAGAATTGCTGTGATGCAACTGGAGATACCGCCGTTACGTGACCGGTCTGACGATATTGAAGTATTGACGGCTCACTTCATTGAAAAGCATAATCATGATTCTGGACTTTCTTTATCGCCTAAAGTAATTCGACTCTTGAAGATTTATTCCTGGTCGGGTAATGTCAGGGAACTTGAAAGTGTTATTCAACGAATGATGATGATTTATAAGGGGCAGGGAAAGGTAATTTATCCTTGGGATATTGCCGATTGTATCCCAACACCACATGATAGCAATCTACCGTTTGATGAGGGAATGTTTGATTTGGTATGGATTGAGAAACAGGTTATTGAAAAGGCGTTGCAGCAATTCGATAATCAACAGGATGCCGTAAAACACTTACGAATTTCAGAGAGCCAGCTCAGACGAAAGATAAAGGACTATGGGATCGAGTACTCACGGTCGAGGAAAGATCGAATTGTAAAAAATAAGGTGTCGCAATCCTCATCTCAGAAGAAGAAATCAATGATTATTCAACTACTTGAAAAGCGCGGTGAAGTCTCAACTCAAGATGTGATGCAGCTTTTGGGGAATGCTTCAAGAAAGACTGCGGTTAAGCATTTAAATGCACTTATTGAAGTAAAAGAGGTTGCGAGAACTGGTCGAGGCAGATACATTAAGGTGAATGGATGAATTGTATGAACAAATATCTTCATTATAGAGGTTTCATTCGGTTGGAACACAAGAACATTACCTTAGCAAAGACAGATCAACAGAAAAGAAGTTGAGGAATTGCTTGGATGCGGCAGTACAGCGGCATGGGGTGTTTTGAGAAATATGACAGAAAAAGGAATAATTAAAAAAAACGGTTCTGGGAAGAACCTTAAACATAGATTGCAGAAAAATGAATTGTTAAGTAAACGGGGAGTTTGATGTTCAAACAGATACTCATTGTTTTATCGATCGTAGCAATTGCCCAAGTTTCATTCTCTCAGGAACTTCGGGAGATACAATGGGAAGATGTCCCAACACGGGTGATACCAGATAATTTCACCTATGCGGATAAATCTATCCTGGTTGTAGAGAGCACAATCGCAAAATTGAAATTTGAAAGCAGCAAAGGCATATTGGAAGTTAAAGATCAGGGTGGTGGAGTCTGGTGGGTAATCCTTAAACCTGGAGTGCAGCTAATCAGCATATCTGCTGATGGGTTTAAATCGCTGGATAATCAAAGAATATTTCCGCAAGCCAGACAAGCTGTTCAGGTCAAAATTTCTCCCAAACAAGTCCTTGGCGCTTATGGTGGCTTTGATGAGAACCGTCCTGAAATCCGGCTGAAATACAAACCCGAATCAGCGGATGAAAAGGTATTCGGGGGGCTTGACGGCAATGTGATGAAGCTCGACTTCAGCTCAGGCATGAGGTCATTTCGTCCTTCCTCGGGGAAACACGTTATTAAGCTTAATTCCAAAGGACGTATCTGGGAGAAATCCTACGATCTGAAATCCGGCGAGACTACCGAAGATGTTATCACGTTCAGCAGCGGAAAAACCGAACGTTGGGACATCAAGGAACCGGGTGGACTGGATATTTCTTCTGATCCTACTGGAGCGACAGTCTTCATAGATCAGGTCAACCAGGGAACGACTCCGCTTATTCTGGATGATATCCAGCCCGGTACCTACCAGATAGAATTAGTAAAAGACTTGTACCTGGCTGAAAGCAGACAGATTGTAGCAAAATCTCTGGAATATACTCCGCTGTCGGTCGAACTGACACCCAATTTCGGACGATTGAAGATAGAGAGCGATCCACCAGAAGCAATGGTCTGGATCAATGGTCAACAAAAAGGTTTGACGCCTTACGAAGTTCCACGTTTTAACGCCGGTAAATACGCGCTGCGACTGGCACAGAACCTCTATTATGAAGAAACCGATACCTTTGAAATCAAACCGGGTGGTGAATATGTAAACTCTTACAAACTCAGACCTCAGTTTGGAAAAGTAACTCTGACTTCTGAGCCGTCCAACGCCACAGTCACAGTCGATGGACAGTTATGGGGCAACACACCACTGACCCGAGATAAAGTTCTTTCCGGTGAACATAATATAAAGCTTACATACAATAATTATTTCGATCAGGAAGAGACGATTCGAATCAGCGACGGACAGAATTTCGAGAGGAAATACGATCTTCGTCCCAGCGTGGGCTGGTTGACGATTAGCTCAGATCCACCTGGCGCTAATGTGACGATCACAGAAACCAACCAATCGCTCGGCAAAACACCCTTGACGAAAGTTCCCATCGACCGTGGCACGTATAAACTGCTGATTGAAAAAGAGCTTTATGAGCCTTATGAGACAGCCATCGGACTGACTTATGGAGGTGAACAGAACGTTGATGCGAAACTCCAACGCTCAGTTGGACACATCCGTGTCAGCGTCGAACCACGCGGAACAAAGATTTATCTTAATAACGAATACAAAGGCGAGTCGCCCATGGTTGTTAAGGATGTTCCAACCGGAAAATATGAACTTAAGCTCGATAAATCAGGCTACGACATCAAGGTTGTTCAAGTGCAGGTTACTCGCAATGAGGTTACCAAATACTCACTCACGCTGGGAACGGAAGGGACGGTTAAGTGGAAGAAAAGGCGCACTAAGGCGAGGTTGTTATCCATCATAGTCCCCAGCAGCGGGCAATTCGTTTCTGGGCAGTACGTCAGAGGAGCCTTATATGGCGGAGCTTTTATTGGAACTTTGGCTATGGCGTATTTGTCGCAGCAGGATCATGCAGATGCGAAGTCAAACTATGTTTCAGAAATGGATGCATATAACAACTCCGCTACTCAGGCAAACCTTAGACTTCATCTGAATAATGCCAACAGTGCTTGGGATGATATGAAATCAGCAGAGGATCAAATAAACCTGATGCTTATTGCTGCCGGAGGTGTATACGTACTGCAACTATTGGACGTCTGGCTTTGGGGAGGTGGAAAGCGACCGGTGGCAAAAACGTTTGGTATGGATTGGCAGCTCGAACCATATGCATCAACCGACGACCACAACCCAAAAATTGGTTTAAAAATTACATGGGGAGATAAATAATGAAATCACTTTTACATTTTTGCACTTTTACACTTTTACTCTTTTTAACTTTCATACTCCTGATATCCTGCGTCGATACTCCGACCGAACCTGTTGCTAACAATCCACTTGATGCAGATAATCCCGGCACGTCAGGTGATCCCTATCATCTGCAGGCGGAGATAGCTGATGGTGGTGTGCGTTTAAGTTGGCAGGAGGTAAATTGGTCCCCCTTGATCGGTTACAATATATACCGCAAGGATAATGACAGCACCTTCAGCCGTCTTCAACAAGTCAATGCGACCGCTCAAACCTATACCGATCGCACCATCCAGAACGGACATCGCTACGAGTACTATGTCGTAGTTCGCGGCTCTACTGCGGAAGGTGAAGCGTCAAATGTCGCTAAGGTTGCAGTTAAAACCGATCCAGTCATATTCATCGAGGGCGAAGACGTTACCCACACTCCCACTTACAATGTCACCCTGACGATGATCGCTTTCGGTGCGCAGAAGATGTTGCTGTCCAATACAATGGATTTCGCGGGAGCACAATGGGAAACATTCTCTGCGACGAAAAGCTGGCAGCTTTCCACTGGTGAAGGGACGAAGACTGTCTATATGAAGGTTGCTTATGCTGATGGTGATACTTCAGAAACTATAAGTGATCAGATCGAACCGCGATCATTGACTCCATTGATAAGTATCGAACATGATTCCACCAATACTCCAACTCGGCAAGTTGAATTAACGATTGATGCGACTGGTGCAACCGAGATGCAGTTATCGAATTCCCCCTTTAATGGATCAGAAGCATGGATCAACTACGAAGAATCTGTAGATTGGGAATTAACAACAGGCTCAGGGACAAAGACGGTTTACCTTAACGTTCGCAACGACTTTTTAATAGAGGCTGAAACCAGCGACCGAATTGAACCGCTGGCATTAACGCCTTCATTAAGTATCAATTCAGATTCGACTTATATAAATCATCGTGACATAACTCTTTCATTGCCAGTTACCGGCGCACTACAGATGAGACTGTCAAACACAATTGATTCAGCGAGTGTTGATTGGCAGGATAACGCGAATCAAGTAGATTGGAATTTGACTGCAGGGGGTGGCTGGAAGCATGTTTACGCCTGGTTCCGAAATGATTTCTTTGCCTCAAATGTGGTTTCTGATTCAATAGGTTTAGACACTCGCGCCTCAATAATATCGTTCACGTGGAGTTCGTCGGGTGGTGACACATTGGTGCCGGATGACCAGGCGACTTTTTCGATGCAGTCTGCGGATGATGCGTTTGGTAGTGAAACAGGCGGTGCGGCAGTTGTAACAGTTGATGGTTGGGACATCATAGAGCTTGTTGAGCAGGCAAATGGTTCTTACACGGGGAGTTATACGATCACGACGGAGACACCAGAAGTCAGCAATTCCCGGGTTGTGTTATCTTTTACGGATCGTGCGGGGAATACGGTATCTGATGAGTCTGATCAGAGCTTGACGGCTTGGTGGACTCCCGCACCTGGCGCTGAGCGCGTTTTCCCCTTGGGGGATAGTGGTGAGGATATAGTGATGTGTTGGATACCTTCTGGATCATTTGATATGGGCAGTCCGGGAAATGAGGATGGTCGTGATGGTGATGAGGGGCCAGTGCACCGAGTGACATTTAGAGAAGGCTTTTGGTTGGGTAAGTATGAGGTTACACAGGTTCAGTGGGAGGCTGTGATGGGCGATAATCCGGCACATGGCTATGGAGTAGGTGATAATCATCCAGTTTACTATGTAAGTTGGGATGACATTCAGGGTTTTACGTCATCCTTGGGAAATGCGTTTCGTTTGCCCAGTGAGTCAGAGTGGGAATACGCTTGTCGTGGTGGGACGACGACACGCTTTTACTGGGGTGAAGACCCGAACGAAACAGAAATTGGTAATTACGCAGTTTACAGCGACAATGATCCTAGTGGAACGGCGAATGTGGGGACAAAACGACCGAACGCCTGGGGCTTGTATGATATGAGTGGCAATGTATGGGAGTGGTGTGAGGACTGGTATCACAATGATTATACAAATGCTCCTGATGATGGTAGTGCTTGGGTGTCACCATTAGGCTCG
>JAVCDD010000269.1 GCA_030765125.1 Candidatus Hatepunaea meridiana | reverse complement strand
TTTAAATACTGCATAAATGATCGCCAGCACGATGAAAAACAAAACAAATCCGACAAGGGCGAAAACTATCTGCAATCTTAAATTACAAAAATGACACATAATTCAGTTCATTCTTTGTGTCTTTGTGGTAAGTAAAACTCAAAGCTGTAATGTTTCAGACTCTTTGGTACATGTTGATCGAAAAATATTGCACTGGTTTTAAGGATTTAAGTCCTTTAAAGTAATCCGGTGGTTATTAATCATTTGTAATAATACAAATCACACAACAACTCCTTTCTTTTGTAAAACTTTATCCAATTCATCTAAACTAAATCCGAATTCGTTTAGAAAGTCAGATAAGAAAGGTCGTGACATATCATTGTATTTTTTTATTAGTTTAATTGCATCCTCTCTTTTCATCAATTTCTCTCTTATCATATTACTCAAGGCTCCGTCGTTCTTTGTAATTCCAAGTGTCTCCATATACAGGTATTGTCTCAACTGATGTATTTTGCAATCAGAACGCCAACTGTAATTTATTAGATCAGGTTTTTTCCACCCTAGTTCATTTTTAATCTTCGTCATGATTTCCTTCTCATCCCATTGAATATAATCGAATAAACCTATATAGTTTTTCTTCCTATTTATATTAAATAAATAACGATAGTAGTATTCGTTCATAATAGCGAACAAATACATCGGATTTAAAATGTATAGTGGGTTCTTTAAAACTTCTTTAGAAAATCCCAATAATAATGAAACTCTTTTTAATCTAACCCCGGGAAATCTTAACAATAGTTCCTGAAAGGTACTTTCATCATCACAATTCTCTGGTTCACCTTCTCCATGCAAGCAAAATGGTATTCTATATTTTTCAACGATTCTAGCGATACCCTTTAAAATACAACTATTACAGCCTGTACATAAAAGTCCTAACATGGCTGGTGAAGGTGATCGTATCCATGTTGATAGTGAAGTACGAAATGAACGTAACAAATAGTTATACTTAATTGTGACATGATCTATGCCCAATATCTGTACAGTATTCTTTACGTTCTTTTTCGCTCCTTCCGTCATTAAACCATTATCTACAGTAAAGGCAAGAATGTTTAGTTTCAGTGTCTTCTTGGCATAATAAGCCACATAGGCACTGTCCCTACCACCGGAAATACCAACTGCACAATCATACTTGCTATTATGATTCCTATACTTATCAATCGTTCTTAATAAATTTTCTTCTACTTTAATGTCTTTAATCTTGTAGTTATTACAATAGTTGCAAACACCTTTAGCATCAAAGACAATTCTCGGATAAGTTTCCGTTAAAATACACTTTGAACACCTTTTCATGGTTCTTATACCTCTATTTTGAAATAATGCCTAACGAAGTAGAGTATTATTCCCATCAGGTTTTCTTCTATCGAAACCTGACGGGAATATATAGTTAGTGTCTGACCGGAAAGCCCCCTTTTGTCATTCCTGCGAATGTGGAAATCCAGGAGAAACAATAGATTATATGGATTCCCACCTTCGCGGGAATGATAAAAGGGGTTAATATTCAGTAAAGCGAGGGTTTTTGGTCAGACACTAGTTAGATGTACTGCCCGCCATCCACCTTAATCACTTCTCCTGTAACGTGCCTGGCTAAGTCGCTGCAGAAGAAACCAACAACGTGTGCTACGTCTTCAGGATCACCTAAACGGCGAAGAGCTGTCTCGTCTAAGGAAGCCTTCTTTGCCTCTTCAGGCATCGCTTCCATCATATCGGTCAGAATTAGTCCGGGCGCAACGGCGTTTACCGTTATGCCTCGCCCACCGAGTTCTTTGGCTGTTGATTTCACCAGACCGATGATGCCCGCTTTCGAAGCTGCGTAATTAGCCTGTCCAAACTTGCCGCGCATGCCGTTGATGGACGTCAGACAGACAATCCGACCGTACCGCGCTTCACGCATAACCGGAGCCGCAGCGCGGATGTAGTTGAAATAACCTTTCAGGTTGATCCCGAGTACAGCGTCCCACTGCTCCTCCTTCATCTTCCAGATAACACCGTCCCAGTTGATGCCGGCGTTGCAGACAAGTATGTCCACTTTACCCCATTCAGCGATGACTTTATCAACCATCTTCTGTGCATCATCGAATGACGTCACATCCGCCTGCACGACCAGAGCCTTGCGACCCATACCACGAATCTGTTCTGCAATAGCTTCCGCTTCGTCAGAATGCTTGCGGTAGTTCAGCGCTACATCGGCGCCATTCGATCCCAATTCAAGCGCAATAGCTGCGCCGAGGCCTAGCGAACCGCCGGTAACGATTGCTGTTTTGTTGTCTAATATTCCCAATTTAATTCCCTTATGTTTTAAACCTTTTTATCCGCAGTTTATGCAGATTATTTCGATAAATAAAAAATGTCACAGCTTGATAATACCGGAGTAGCGAAGCTTGCTTCGCGTCTACTACGCATAAGCAAGCTTATGCACTCCGGTTGAGTTAAAGATATAACCGAACCAATTTAATCTGCGTAATCTGCGGATCAACTCTTTTCAAACGCACGTCTTGCCGCTGATTCGGCTAATCGGATTTCCGCTGAGAATAATCCCAGAAATTCACCTATCGTCTCAATCTCCCGGCGTTCCTCAAACTCAAGACCATGCAAGAAAGCAAGTTTGAAAAGCGACTCTAAAATTTGTTCAGCCGCGCCCGGTCTGAGCCGCGTTCTCAGCAGATAACAGGTCTCTTTGAGATTAGCTTCCGAACTGTGATGATCCTTGAAGGCAGTCAGAAAATGCTCGGCTTTCATCTCGGACGATCCTTCCGGAAAGTGACCCTTAACAAACCTTTTCATCGCTGTGGTTTCTTCCGAACTGATTGAACCATCTTGAAGCGCAACCTTGTGAAACAGCGAAACGATCTGGTCCATTTGCTCAGTATCCACCGTTATATCGGGAGCCTTACCGGTTGTTGCTAATTTCACCAGATGGTCAAGTTCCACCATAGGCGGTTCGCCTCCCAGTCGAGGTGGAGTTCTATCAATCAAAGCGCTTCCTCTGATTCCCCGATTCATCACCCATGTAACAACACCTAAGAAATCCAGAAAATGCCAGTGATGATATTCCTTGGCACGTTCACTTTCTTCCATTGGTTTCCTTAATTTTAACCGCAGATTACACAGATTAATTCGATAAATGTGTAATGTTACTGCTTGATAATACTGGAGTAGCGAAGCTTGCTTCGCATCAGCTACGCATAAGCAAGCTTATGCACTCCGGTTGAGTCAAAGACATAACCGAACTGATTTATTATGCGAAATCTGTGGATAGGATTATTCCTGTGGCTTGCCCAAAACCGCTTCCATAAACTCATCGTCAAAAGGATGTCCTTCTGCCTGGAGTTCACGGTACTTGACAAAATCAATAACGTCTTTTCCAGTGATCTTCTTTGTGTTGAACGCGTGGAAGCCGAGGAATGCCTCAGTTGCCATATTCGCTGCCAGCCAATGCCGATTGGCGAGTTTAGATTGATCCCAGAAGAACTTCTTCTTGGCGCGGACACTGTCAACGGATTTTATAAGACAACCAGGGAAAAGGTTGGTGAACGTCCATAGAATCCGGTTTACCTCTGTGTCCAGCTTACGGAAGTCATATTTGGCAGTTTTCAGAAAAGCCTTGGCTTCCTTAGCCTTTTCACCGCTTACGTACTCACCGTAGACGATTTCACCGTCGTCGACGTAGCGGTCGGTTATCACCAACGGATTACGGACGAATTTATCGCCATCCTTCAGAACAGGCAGCGCTTTGGTAATCATACCAAGCCGCTGTGACTTATAAGCCGACCAGAACTCACAGGATATGCAGTTCCACATCGCCTGTTCTAAGGTCAGGTTCCAGGGCAGGAAGTCGGATGATCCGCCATCCGGCGCCGAGCCGTGGCGCGGTCCAGCCTGACCGAACATTGCGGTGTCAGCCGAAATAGCAAGATCGCATGCCATTCCGATCTCCTGACCACCGGCAATACGCATCCCGTTGACACGGCAGATAACCGGCTTCTTGCAGTTCAGAATGGCGTCAACCATCCCGTTGAACAGATCCATATATAGACCATATTCAGTCGGACGGCTTGAGTAGTATTCGGCGTACTCTTTAGTGTTTCCGCCGGTGCAGAAGGCGCGATTGCCGGCTGCGGTGAATACTGCAGCTACGACGCGACGATCCATAGAAGCGCGGTGAAAGCCGGAGATAACACCCTTAACCATCCCTGTTGTATAGGAATTGAATTGCCTTGGGTTATCCAGTATTATCCAGGCGCTGTAGAGATCATCAATCTGACCACCCTTTGGATTGACAATCGGTTTCAACTCGTATTGAACCGTCGGCGCTTCACCACCGATAAACTCATCACTCCAAAGATCGTGATCCTTTAAACCCCCTTCGCGGGGCAGCCAATCAAGACTCATCTTTTAATTTCCTCCAATATTTTAACCAACTTCTGGTAGGGAAATAATCCACTGAAGCTTCTTCCGTTTCAATCAATTTCATCCCCATTCCTTCATTTAACAATCTTCCGATAGTTGAGGCGAGCTCGACCAAGCGGAGCTCGGAAATTCCCAACCTGTTATATTCCCGATAATAAGCTTCAGTAACCGACGTAAATTTATCCGATCTGGTGCGTTTTTGTCGGGCATCTTTAACGAAGAGCGTTACAGCGTCAATCAAATCGCTGTTAACTTCAACACCATCCCTTTCGAGACCGGCGCGATATTCAGGTCTTTCGAGAACCGCCTTTACCGCCGCGATTCCTGAATGTTTACCGAATACGTACCGTATTTTAGCTCCTACTTCGTCAGGTGGAATTACCTGGTAAATCAACGGATCAATCAGTAGTCCCGCAGTGTGTATACCGGACTCGTGTGTAAAGACACCCTTACCTATAATCGGCTCGTGTGCTGATACCGGAATGCCGGAGAAGTCCTCAACGATTTTAGTCAGTTCACGCAGTTTTTCGTACTTGAAGTGTGGTAGTTCAATGCCGTAGAGCAGCTTTAGTGTCATTACTACCTGATGTAGAGGCGCATTGCCGGCGCGTTCGCCCATACCATTAGCGGTGCATGTGGGAACAGTGACGCCAAGTGACATAGCCCTGATGGTGTTGATGTTTGCCATTCCAAAGTCGTTGTGGAAATGGCAGACAATATCTTGATCAGGGAATTCCTTGATGATGCGCTTAAAATAGTAATCGACTCCTTCCGGCGTGAAACATCCAACCGTATCGGGGAATGAATAACGGGTGCCACCTGCTGCGTAACCGGCTTTAGCAAGTTCTATAGTGTAATCAAGATCCGCCCGGCTGCCGTCTTCACCGCCGAACTCGACCTCTTTGACACCCTGTTCACGTGCATAACTGATGGCATCGCACTGCATATTAATATTCGCCTGGCGATAAAATTCGACCGGCAGATCGAGCCATTCCGATAGATCCCGTCCTTCGCGACGCAACAGGGTTTTGCCGATCTTATATTTCAGGTGCAGGTCTGAACCGGAAGTGAAGATAAAAAAGGTTACATCAGTAACATCAACGTCAATGTCCTTCAAAGTCTCAATAGTTGCATTAATATCATTACGATTCGACCGGCACATTACCAGAAGCTCAACGTCCTCCCTTATTTCACCTTTCCGCTTAGCCTGTACGATTAATTGCAGTGCATGCCGGTCTGAAAGCGCTGCAAAGGGAAAGCCAAGGTCAAGGATGTCGCAACCGATGTCGGACAAAGCTACGGCAAGCTGGTACTTCTGCCCCGGTGAAAACGCTACACCGGGCATCTGTTCCCCGTCACGCAGGGTCGAATCGTAAATCTTGATCCGCTCCGGTGCAGGGAAGTTGAGCCCGCTGGTGAACTTTTCAGGCAGATTGATCAATTCATTAATTGGTTCGCGAAATTCCATAGAAACTCCTTTTTATGTGGTTGACAGTATATTTTTTTACCGCAGAGGGCACAGAGTCATGCGTGCTTAAGCGTGCTGTCAGGCGCCCTCACCTGACAGCGTAGAACTATAACACCATTCAATCAAATTCAACAAACTTATGCGTATGATGCTTTCCCAATCTATCGAATCGGAACAGGTCAACCATAACCTGATCGATATGATCCCGCTTAGCAAGCATACTGCTGCCCTTCATCTTTTTAATATCAATCTTTAAAAGTTCTCTAAGACTGATTCTCTCATAAGGGCGGTTATCCTCATTCAGTACCCTGACCGGTTCGCAATATATCTTGTAGTAATATGACCATTCTTTGCAAAACTGTTTGAAACGAAAATAGTCATCATCCTCCTGAATATTGGAACCTTTAACATATATATCAATCCTTGGATGAGTCGTTGAATCGATTCCACCAATGAACTTCCCTTTTGCACTTTCCACGCTGAAATCAACGTCCACGTATTTCAGAAAGAGGTTTTGCAGTATCTCTTTAGCGGCTATTTCGTCAACATCCTTATTGAAGTTCACAATACCCTGGATAGTGACGTTACTCTGATCGGCGACGGATTTTAATCTGTTCAATGTGTCGTCTTTTTTGCAGCCGGTTTGCAAGATGAATAGTGCAATTACTATGCAAACAGATAATATCCGGTATAAGCAGGACAACTGATTAGGATATTTTTTTGAGTATTGCATAGTTTCTAATCATCCTCATCTATACAGGGTTTGGAACGCCAAGCAAACTCGCGTGTACATTTGGGACAAATTACTTTGCCATTAATTAGAGCTATATCGTGATTTCTTTCACAGTTCGCAGTGAAATTATTTTTGCGACCGCATTTTCTGCACATTGTATCACCATCAATGACCTTGATATCGTGCGCCCCTTCGCAATTTATCGAAGAGAATCCGCTGGTGCGCCCGCACTTTGAGCACATAGTTTCACCATTGATGTTTTTAATGTTGTGTGACATTTTTACCTCTTTTATGGTTGTAGTTGTTTATATTTTGTGTGTTCCGGTGTTTGTAGAAGAAACAATATAGAATATCCTTTTGTCCAGTATATCCTTGTAATAACAGTTCTTAAATTTATTCCAGAAAGGTCTCCGAACGGAAAAAGAACCAAGGTAATATCTCTTTGTCTATAAATACTCACTCCAGACCTCGTCTTCATTATTATCCCATAGCTTTGAGAAAACAGTTTCAGCAGCTCTCTGAAGCTGACTTTGCATCAACCGCTCATCATCCTCTTCCGGAATAATAACGAGCAGTTCTGTATCTTCAGGCAGGTCAACTTCCTCAAGCAGTTCAAGTAAGCTGTTGCCTCTATATTTTGCTGTTATTGTCTTCATAGTATTTCTCTTTATTTTTTATAGCAGTGTCTCTTGTACTGTCATTCCCGTGTCCCTTGCACTGTCATTCCCGTGTCCCTCGCACTGTCATTCCCGTGCAGACGGGAATCCAGTTTGAGAGTTCATCCCCCTTACCCAAGCAAATCATCGTACAAATCATTCCACTGCGGATTATCCTTTTCTATCAAATTCAACTTCCACTTTCGATTCCATTTTTTCAACTGTTTCTCCCGAGTAATCGCACTATTAATATCTTCAGTGGATTCATAATAAACCAGCGTATGGATTAAATATTTCTTAGTAAATCCAC
>JAVCDD010000054.1 GCA_030765125.1 Candidatus Hatepunaea meridiana | reverse complement strand
TTTTTATAATTGTTTGAAGCATTAAAAGTTCCGCGTAGGGGCCGATTTATCGAGCCCTTTTGCATAAGTAGAAGGGGCTCAATAAATTGGCCCCTACGCGAAATTCGCACTTAACAAAGTAATGTTAGGAACTATTTTTAAACAATTTAACAATCAGACAATCAAGCAATACAACAATACAACAATTCATTCTATTAAAATTATGATTTCCACAAACCGCTTATACTTCGGTGATAATCTCGACTTCCTCAGGAATTGGGATTATTTTCCATCGGAGTCGGTTGACCTGATATATCTTGATCCGCCGTTTAACTCCAGTCAGAGCTACAATGTTCTGTTTAAGGACATTGAAGGCGCTCCGGCTACCGCTCAGATAAAGGCATTTGAAGATACGTGGAGATGGGACGAGAAGTCGGCTAAGGCGTTGTATGAGATCAATAGCGTCGTTGAATATACGCCGCAGCCATTAGTTGCACTTCTGGATATGTTAGAGGGATTTCTCGGTCATTCACCGATGTTTGCGTATTTGACTCAGATGTCGGTCAGGCTTGTGGAATTATATCGGATACTAAAGAAATCAGGATCGCTTTTCCTGCATTGCGATCCGACGGCAAGTCATTATCTGAAGCTGGTTCTGGATGCGATATTCGGTCCTAAGTTGTTCAGGAACGAGATTATATGGAGCTATCGGCGCTGGACAGCAAAATCGAAGCGTTTTCAGAGGATGCATGATGTAATTCTATTTTACGCTAAGGAAAAACCGCTTTTTAATACTCTTTATGAGCCCTACGGTGATTGGATTAAAAAGGACTATTCTTATGTTGATGAAGATGGAAGGCGCTGGCGATGGCACTCGCCACATGGAGTAAGACAGAAGGTATATCTAAAGGATCCGGATCGTGGAGTGCCGATTAATGATGTATGGATAATCCCGTTTATTGGATCAACATCAAAAGAAAGAATGGGATATCCTACTCAGAAACCTTTAGCGCTTCTTAAGAGGATTATTCAAGCGTCTTCGAATCCCGGTCAGATAATCCTCGATCCCTTCTGTGGGTGTGGGACGACAATTGATGCAGTTGAAACTTTAAACCAAGAAAATCCGGATAAACCGTTAAGGAAATGGATTGGGATTGACATTACTCATCTGGCAATTGACCTTATCAAATACCGTCTCGCGACACGATTTGAGATAGAAAAAGATCATTATGACGTTATTGGTGAACCTACAACCATCACTGAAGCTTACGCATTGGCAAAAGAGGATCGCTACCAATTCCAATACTGGGCTCTGGGTCTAATCAGCGCCCGTCCCTGGGGTGAGAAGAAAAAAGGCGCTGACAGAGGTATTGACGGTTACCGGAGCTTTATACACGGCACTCGCAGGACATACACAAAGTGCATAATTCAGGTTAAATCCGGCAAAGTCAATCCAGCTATGATCCGAGACCTGAAAGGCACAATGGAAAGGGAAAATGCCGAAATGAGCGCTTTTATTACGCTGGAAAAACCTACGCCTGCAATGACAGCAGAGAGCGCTTCTGCCGGATTCTATCATTCCGAAGTTATGAACCGGGATTATCCGCGTATGCAGATACTGACTATCAGACAACTCCTGAAAGACCAGGATTGTTTCAAAATTCCTCCAGGTGGAGGTCTAATGGGGGCGCCCAAATTTATTTCTAAAACAAACTCACAAAAGGAATTCTTTAAATAATGACATTACAAATAGATGGATATAACTTAACTATAGATCAAGTCGCTGAAGTAGCGCGTGATCATATTGAAGTTGAGCTATCGCCGGAAGCTATTGAAAAGATAAATGCTTCCGCAACTTTTATTAAGAAGCTGGTAGATAAGGGAACTGCGATCTATGGAGTAACCACCGGAATCGGTGAATTTGCTCGAATCAAAATATCACCTGAAATGGGTTCTGAACTTCAACGCAGGATAATTTACAGCCACGCTGCCGGAACAGGTGATCCGTTTCCCGAAGAGGTCGTTCGCTCTGCAATGTTGCTTCGTGCAAACACCCTCTGCCGCGGGTATTCAGGTGTACGATGCCTCATCCCACAAGTTCTTATTGATATGGTGAATAAAGGCGTAACGCCCGTAGTCTGTGAAAAAGGATCGGTCGGCACGTCCGGTGATTTATCGCCTCTATCGCAAATGGCATTAGTATGTCTGGGTGAAGGTGAAGCCTTCTACAAAGGCGAACGGATGCACGGCGGCAAGGCAATGGAAAAAGCCGGTATTAAAACTATTGAACTCAGCTTCAAAGAGGGTTTAGGTTTGATTAACGGCAGCCAGATGGCAACCGGTGGATCAGCGTTGCTCTTGGTTGACGCCCGTAACCTGATAAAGAACGCATTTATCGCTTCTGCAATGAGTATTGATGCCCTAAAGGGAGTTCAGGGCGCTTATGACGCCAGACTGCACGCCGTCAGACCTTTTCATGGACAGAATTTAGTAGCGTGCCACTTAAGAACACTTATGGCGGGCAGTGAAGTAATTGCCGATGGTTCCGGCAAGGTACAGGACGGTTATTCGATGCGCTGCACTCCGCAGGTTTACGGACCTACGGTTGACGCCTGGTTATACGTTCACAATCAGGTTGAAACGGAAGTTAATTCAACAGCGGATAATCCTCTCTTCTTTACCGATGATGAAACATATCTGGCAGGCGGCAACTTCCACAGTCAGAACATAGCGCTCGCAATGGATTTCCTGGCAATAGCAATGTCGGAGATAGCCGGTCTTTCCGAACGGCACACAAATCGGCTGATGAACCCGGTTCTGTCAGGTCTGCCCGATTTCCTCGTTGAAGGAAAGGGGCTCAATTCCGGTCTAATGGTCGCACAATATACGGCAGCGGCGCTTGTCAGCGAGAACAAGGTGTTGTCCCATCCGGCGGTAGTAGATTCCATAAGCGTTTCCGCCGACCAGGAGGATCACGTGGCGATGACGCCTATCGCTGTCCGTAAGTGCAAGGAAATACTACAGAACGTTGGAGCGGTATTAGCCATCGAGATGATGTCAGCAGCGCAAGCATTCGATTTCCACAAACCGCTCATCCCCGGCAAGGGTACGCGCGTTGCTTACCAGAAAATCAGAGAACTCGTGCCGTTCCTTGTGGATGACCGGGTCTTGTATCCTGATATTGAGAAGATCGTATCATTGGTTAGAGATGGCTCACTTGTAAAAGCCGTGGAAGAAGAGGTTGGGGAACTCTACCTTAAGGCTTAGGTTTCTTTATACATAAATAATAAATTCGGTGAATTTGATGACTAAGTCCAAGAGAAACTTAATAGTCGACATACTTTCGTATATAGGTTTTGTACTTTTGCTTGGAACCGGATTGATACTTAAGTATATTCTTCCACATGGCAGCGGTCGAATTTTGGGTGGTGGCACAGGCAAGTTAGCGGGAGAGAAAACAATATCGACACTGTGGGGATTAACTGGAGAACAGTGGGGCAATATTCATTTCTGGATAGCCATTGCATTGCTTGTAATATTGTCTTTACATTTAATCCTTCATTGGCGATGGATCGTAAGTATATTTAGAAAAAGAGAAAAAACTTCTGATTCGAACACAGGACGGATTTTCTTGGGTTTGGCAGGTATGTTTGGCATTCTGGCTATAGCACTGTTACCTTTGTTTGCGCCTACAGAACAAGTTACGAGGAGTCAATTAGCGCGACAAGTCGTAATCAATCAATCAATAAAGCAAGTTAAATCACCAAAAGCAGATTCTAACAATACGAACGATACAAAACAGCATACTAATAACCACGATACATCTATTCAGGGCAGGATGTCCCTTCTTGAAATACAAGAAAAGACAGGTGTGCCATATAAGCACATTCTTAAAGAACTCGATCTTCCTGAAAATATGAATCCAAATGAGAAATTAGGTCGACTTAAAAAACATTATGGATACTCAATTGATGATATTCGTGGAATAATCAGCAAGTATAAGGTACAATAAGAAATATTTGAGTGGTCCGGTTTCTTCAAAACAGGGAAATGATTGTAAAATCCACCGAAGAGTAAAGAGTTCAGAGTTCACGCCTCAGCGTGTCTTTGCTGATAGCAAATCTTCTGACGATGCTGTCAACCGCGGCGGGTTGACAGCGACTGGGTGGCACGGGTTGGACTCTTAACTTCTATTGACAGTTTAATAAAGGATAAATAATTGTCTTCACTAAAAAACACAACTGCTTTTCGAAAGCAGACATTTGTTGTAACAACAGTATTATTCAGTATAATATCAGCCTGGTTTATCTCCGGCTGCGGACCTAAATGGCAGGTTACACCATTAGTTCCAGCGCCTGAACCCGTTTATGCTGACAGTGGAATGGTCGTTGCTGCGCATCCACTTGCATCTGAAGCTGGATTATCGGTTCTAAGGGACGGTGGTAACGCGGTTGACGCAGCCTTAGCTGCACTGTTTATGCTTAACGTCGTTGAACCTCACGCTTCCGGTTTAGGAGGCGGTGGATTTGCTCTGGTGAAACCTGCTGATGGTGATGCTAAAGTCGTTACTTTTAGAGAACGAGCGCCAAAGAACGTTAATCCGGCTATATATAGCGATCCGGTGGATTCTATGCACATACGCATAAAGCTCGGCGGCACCTCTGTCTGTGTCCCAGGCGCCGCTGCCGGTTGGGCTGTGATGTATAACAAGTGGCACACTCTACCCCTGGAACGCTTGACGAGGGATGCAATACGCATAGCTGAAGAAGGTTTCCCTGTTAATCCTATGTTAGCAGGCTTGATTTCCGGATATTATGATATGATATCCAAGGACAGTTTGCTTGCCAAGACCTTTCTAAAAACTCTTGCTATAGAGGAGGCTGAAGACAGCTCGGATGTGGATAGCAGTATTGCAGATATTGAACCGCAGGAACCATTGAGAATACCTTATGAAGTCGGTGATACGCTTCGTCAGCCTGAAATGGCAAAGACCTTACGTACTTTAACCGAACGAGGCTTGCGGTCATTTTACAGAGGACCTATTGCCGAAGAGATCGTTACAGCAGTTACAGCAGGTGGCGGAGCGATGACGCTTGATGATCTTGAGTTCTACGACGTTGAGGTTACCGATCCGATTAAAGGAAGTTATAAGGGATACGAGATACTGACTGTACCTCCACCGAGTAGAGGCGGTGCGGTGATGATTGAAGCTCTGAATCTGTTTGACTTGACTGGAGCGACAGATGCAGGATTGGGTGATCCCGGTAGTATCCATCTTATGTCTCAATGTCTCCAGCAGGCTTACACAGATGCTCGTTTCCGAATATCCGATCCAGTGTTTATGAAGAAGATTGACTGGCAGCAGATGCTCACTTCCGAACATGCTGAAACGGCAGCTAAAGGTATCTCGCTTAAAGCCAAACCCCATATTCACACACCAGTTCCACCACTTGATACAAAGGATCAGGGTAATACGACGCACCTTGTAGTAGTTGACAGGTGGGGTAACATTGTTTCCCTCACTCAATCAATAAACCACTTCTTCGGCGCTGGTGTTATTGCAGGTAATACCGGTATATTACTCAACGACGTGATGGCGGACTTCAGCCTACCACCTGACGAACCCGATCCGAATAGAGATACTCTTAATTATATCCAGGGACGCAAACGTCCACGCTCTAATATGGCGCCGTTAATTATGTTGAAAGACGGTAAAGCGGTGTTAGTAGTCGGCACACCTGGAGGATCAAGAATTCCGGCTGCTGTTACTCAGATAGTTGTAAACATAGTAGATTTCAATCTGGACATCTCGACAGCTATTGATTATCCTCGTTTCTTCGCTGTTGGAAATGGCATAGCTCTGGAAAATCGTTACGACATCAAGACACTTAAGAAACTGCGTAAATATGGTTACCGAGTACAAGCGCCTGCTCCATATCATCCATACTTTGGAGGCGCACAAGGCATATCACTGCCTCCGCTGAGCGAGAAACTCTGCGGTGCAGCGGATAAACGACGAGCTGGAGCGGCGCGAGGGTATTAAGCATTCCCGAAGGGAATGAATGTGAATAGCGGCGGGTGAAACCCACCGAATTATATTAGCCCCTCAACGACCCCGCAGGGATCGAACAGGATACAGCTTCGTAAATCATGTTTCTTCAACCCCTTCGGGGTTGGTCGGTTGTGTTTACACATTCCACCGGTTTCACCGGTGGCTATTCATATTTAATCCCTTCGGGATTGGTTGGAATAATATCATTTCCAAGTATAAAACGTATCTAACATCAATAACATAGTGCAAGAATACAACATCTTTACTTACGGCTGGTTTATATTCATCGTTATGGTAGGAGTGTTTATCGCTCTGTCATTCTGGCGTCGTCAGCCTATTGGAATCTCACTGATGTTCGGCGCAATAGTCGGTGGATTGGTCAGTAGTAACGGTATCCCAGTAAGGCACTTGGTCGAGGGTGCTTTCTTATATTTCGACCCGATGATGATCATCTTCACAGCGATGTTCTTTATGCGAGTCATAGAAGAAAACGGCGCTCTTAAGTCATTGGCGAAGTTGATTATTGAAACATTCGGACGTGCGCCGGCGCTATTAGTTGTGGTAATGACAGTATTTATTATGTTCCCGGCAATGTTGACCGGCATAACTACCACGTCTGTTTTAACTACCGGCGCCCTGATTGCTCCGATTCTTATTACTATGGGAATGCCGCGAGTAACCGCGGCTGCAATGATCGCAATGATTTCTATTATGGGTATGTTTGCACCGCCGATCAACCTGTTAGCGATGTTAATTGGTCAAGGAGTGGATTTACCCTATATAGGTTTTACCGGACCGTTGGCTGCAATTGCATTTCCATTAGCTTTTTTCGCAGCATTCACACTCGGTTATCCCTATCTGAAGAAAGCAGATCCTCTTCAAGCATTATCGCAATTGTCGGACAATAACTCAAAATCACAACACTGGACGCTTTATCTGCCGTTATTAGTGGTGTTTGTTCTGATGATTGCCGTAAGGTTGCTGCCTGGCACTATTCCTGATATCGGAGTTCCGCTTATATTTACTATTGGTGGGATTACCGGACTGTTTACCGGTAAGAAGGTTCGCGTTACTAAGGCTGCTTATCGAGCGTTGTTAATGGGGCTGCCGGTGTTGGGTTTATTAGCCGGTATTGGAATGTTCCTGCAGGTTATGACTTTAACAGGTGTACGTGGATTGTTAGTTGTGACGGTTCTATCTTTACCTATCGCTCTCACGTATGTAGGGCTTTTGATCAGCCTACCCGTATTCGGTGGTGTTTCTGCATTCGCATCAGCAATGGTTTTCGGTATACCGTTTTTGCTTGCGTTGTTAGGTCGAAATGAGATTGTCGTTTGCGCAGGCATTGCTTTGCTGGCAGGACTGGGGGATGTTATGCTGCCAAGTGCAATTGAAGCGCGGTTTGCCAGTCAAATAGTAGGCGAGAAAAATTATCTGCTTGTCGTCAAAAAGTGTCTACCGTTTGTTCTGGTATTTGCTCTGGTAGCGCTTGCGGTTATCCACTGGGCTGATAAATTGGCAATTTTTATCTTTTAATTAGTGTCTGTGCGTTAATCTTATGTAAATATTTAATATTTAAACAAAACCATCGTATCATTTCATTGAAGATAACCAGATATAGAAATTTAAATCTTAATTTAATTCCAATGAAATCTATCAAAAAACATTAAGTTAGTTTGAAATCCAAAAAATAAATACTATATTTAAGGTTCTGCAATAAATAGTTTTAATCATAATAAGAAATGTCTATAGCATTTCAATATCAGCGGATTAAATAGATTCGGTTATACCTTTAGCTCAGCCGGAGTAGCGAAGCTTGCTGCGCGCTCGCAGGCAGACACGCGTGCGCCACCGTGCAAGAACGCAGCAAGCTTCGCTACTCCGATGTTATTAAGTTTATACATTGCTGAGCTAAAGGCATAACCGATTAAATAGATATTGACCTGACCGCTTAATGCTTGACAATACGTTGTTGCCAGATTTTAATCCCGAAGGTTCGGGATTAAAATCTAACGGGAACATGTATGCTCCTAAATGGTCTGGTTATTACTAAAAGGCGGTTTTTAATTAACCTATGACAATAAGTAATAATCTCTATAAACAAATTAATTGGTTGGGAATAGTATTACTGGCAAGTTTACTACTCAATACTCAACCATTATGGTCGGCAACAAGGATTCAACCCGGGCATTTTCTCAAGATCACAGTTTCCGGACATCCAGAATTCACAGAGACAGTACGGGTTGCTCAAAATGGAACAACGGAATATCCGTTGTTAGCCGATATCCCACTCGATGGATTGACTGCCGAGGATATCAAAGATTTATTACGATCAGCTTTGCTTCGTTTTGATTTAGAACCGGACATCTTCGTAGTCATTGCTGAGGAACAGGTAATAAAATTTCAGGTATTCGGTGAGGTAATCAGACCGGATCGTTATGTGATAGAAGCTCCATTTAATCTCCAACAAGCTTTATATCTTGCTGGCGGTGGAACGGAGACAGCAGATCTTCAACATATTAGTATTTTACGTATCATTAGTGGTAAGAGAGTTAAACAACAGATTAGTCTAAGTGATTATTCAAAATTAGACAGTCTGGTTTTACCACCTGAAATCCGGAATAATGATATAATAATTGTTCCACGCCTTAATGAGAAATTAAGCGTGAGAGTATATGGTTATACTTTTTACACAGGATTATACCCGGTTGAGCCTGAAGATAATGTTTTAGATATTATTGATAAAGCAGGCGGCTTCAACATTGACGCCGATAATAAGCGTGTAATCCACATTAGCACTGTTAATGGACGGCAGGTAAAAAGCATAATCAACGTCTATAAGGCTATTCAACAAGGTAACCGAAATGAATTACCACATGTAATGCCGGGAGATATCATCATTGTTCCCAAGACAGCAGAATGGCGCGATATATGGTTCTGGATTGAAAAAGCAAGTAAAATTGCTTATTTAGCATCGTTATTAGTTATAATAAATAGAGCCTATTAACGAACAGTTTTGTACTTTTTTTTCAAACTAAATGTATCATCAAGAAGATGATACATTATCACAGTAATTAAGGAAAACCGATGCCCTACGATCAACATGAAACGGGTTATGAAGATACAATATCAAACGAGGTAAGAGCTTCAAATCGTCCTGTTATCCTGCCGTTAATTCTGGCAGTCCTAAAAAGACCTTGGCTTGCTATAGGATCAATTTTCTTTGTAATGATACCGATTGTATTCTATTTATTTAGTCAGGTTCCTGTTTATCGGTCATCTTCTATTGTATCCCTTAAGTCAGATAACCAGAATAATCTATTAAATTTTACCAGATTTAGCGAGAACAGTCGGGAATTCAGCGCTAATGAGGAATTCTACTTATATTTACTGGACAGCTATTCTTATCGAAGTGGAATTGTCAAACGAATCATTATTGGATATCCTCACTTCCCTGTCGATTCAATCAATTCTTTAGTAAGGAGTGGCGTTTCATATACTAAAAAAGCTCGTTCCAAGAATTTCCTATACATCTATGGTCAATCTGAATCTCCAGAATTTGCTCAGTTCCTTGCTCAACAAGCGATAACCAGCTTCCAGGAGCTTAGTCTTAAGCTGCGCCGCAGTGACACTAAGCTGGTTGCTGATTTTGTTGATAAACAGTTAGAAGAGGTTAATGCCAAACTAAGCCAGAAAGAGGCTCATCTACAAGGATTTTTACGTGAGAGGCGATTATCGTTTAATGATGTCGCAAGTGGTGTGGATAGCGAATTAAACGAATTAGAACGGCGTTTATCCAGTGCAAAGGCTGAGAGTGATCTGGCTAAATTGCAGATAAGTACGTTCAACAAGCAAATTGAGGAAAGGCTGAATTCCTATCTGAGTGGAAATGATAATTCGAAAGACAGTGTAATCAATAATCTGAGATCACAACTGGAGAATTTAAACGAGGAATTGAATAAATTTATTAGAGATACTCTAACGACTAACATTGATAGTTTGGATTTTCATAATCTCCAGTTTGAGAGAAAAAAGGTGTTATCTGAATTGATCAGAATAATGCATCAGCAACGTTCAAATGATTCAAAAGATGTTACTTGGAATCGTCAAATTTCGATAGACAAACTTGAGACAGAACTTGAGAATTCCCTTGTCATCTTCAAACAAGCAGAAATTGAATTATCATATTATAGAACAGCGGTTGACAAATATCTCAATGAACATCCTAATCTTCCACAGGACCTCCTGGAATATGTAAATATATCTCGGACAAAAAGTGTTTTACAGAAAGCTATTGACATCTTAATCGAAAAACGTGAAACGATACGAATTGAAATGGCATCTGAAAGTGGTGGAATTAAGGTTATTGATGAACCTAGAATCCCAAGCCATCCAATTCCGCAACGTCGTGGACAGAAACTTGCATTAGCATTTATTGTTGCGCTAATAATAGGTTTTGGACTAGCGTATTCAATAGATATATTTGACAATACCATCCAAGGTGAAATGGATATCGCCTCAAGGTTCAATCTACCGGTTTATGGTTCTATTCCCGTTTTGAGTTTACGTGGGTATTTGCACAAAAATTCCAGACAAACTTCCACTTCAAATAAAGAGAATGGCAAGGTTAATATTACCTTGCTTAACCTGCATTCTGAATCATCCCCTGTTGCAGAGGCATACCGTTCTATCAGAACTTCAATTCTGTTTACTGCGCAGGAAAGACAACAAAAAGCCTTTGTGATATCGAGTGCCGTTGCTGGTGAAGGTAAATCCGTAACAACTTACAACCTGGGAGTATCCTTTGCACAGGGTGGAAATAAAACCCTTATTGTTGACACGGATCTCAGGCGGTCTTCAATTCATAAACTGTTTAATATTAAACGTTATCCCGGTATTACAGATTATCTCTTGGGAGATAATCCAATAGACGAAGTCATCTTTTCAAGCTCAGTAGAGAATCTATACACTATTCCCTCAGGAGTTAAGGTAAGTAATCCGGCAGACCTGATTTCATCTAACAGAATGCGTGCTTTCCTTGACGAGGTTTCACCTTTATTTGATATCATTCTTTTTGATTCATCACCCATAACACCTTGTATGGACTCCCGAAATCTGGCAAACCTTGTTGACGGTATGATCTATGTTGTGCGCGCTGAATCAACGAAGACAAACATATTCGAACATAGCCTTAGCCTTCTTCAACGCGTAAACGTTGATATACTCGGGGTTATTATTAATTATGCCAGCTTCCGCTATGGGTATGGATATTATTATATGTACCATCGTTATCATTCTTACGGATATTATAGTGGAGGCTATCACTATTATTACTATTTTTATTATCAGGATTCTGAGACTGGAGAAAAGACTAAGAAGAGATCAAGGTCGAAAACAGAATCTAAGGAAATTGACACCGTAACCTAACATTACTTTGTTAAGTATCAATATTGGTTTTTATAATTGTTTGAAACATTAAAAGTTCCGCGTAGGGGCCGATTTATCGAGCCCTTTTGCATAAGTAGAAGGGGCTCAATAAATTGGCCCC
>JAVCDD010000064.1 GCA_030765125.1 Candidatus Hatepunaea meridiana | reverse complement strand
GTATTTCAATGAACAAACAGCAAAATCTTCAAGATTAAATATATGCCTTAAGTCATTTACTGCTTGACTTGAAGGCTTTTCGGTCAGACACTAATTAGGACTAAAGTTAAGGGTGTTTATCTGTCAGTGTTCGATATATCTATTCAGTTGATTGTCAACATTGTAAAACTAAAGGCTTCAAATTTCAATACTTTCTTATTCCCTTATTTGCATCAATTTAATTAAAGTGGTAAACCTATCGCGAGCATAGAGCAAGCCCCCTACAACCCCTTTCAGAAATCAGAAAACAGAAATCCAGAACACAGAAACAAGGACTGGAAGCTAAAAGGCAACCAAACGAAATCCGCCGTTGCTGCCACAGGTGTCTAGGTGAAAGTCGTTGCGATTAGCTGACCGACAGTACTCTGGATAGTTGCGCCAGGAACCGCCCCGCGATACGCGGTACGATTCAGACGGTGACACCCAAGCTGAACCATCGTTCGGCGCGTTATTGTAACCGTCATGATAACAGTCCTCACACCACTCCCAGACATTACCGTGCATGTCATACAAGCCCCACTCATTTGGTTGCTTCTGACCAACAGGACGTGTTTTTTTCCCAGAATTACCATCGTACCAGGCAACACGCTTCAGATCAGATTCACTATCCCCACTATAGTACTTTGCTGTAGTTCCTGCTCTACAGGCATATTCCCATTCAGCCTCAGTTGGTAAACGATAATTCCTGTTTGGATCTTTCTTGTTCAACTTCTTTAAGAAATCCTTGATCTCATTCCAAGAAACGTTTTCTACTGGCAAGTTATCGCCCTTGAAGCGTGATGGATTATTATTCATCACAGCTTTCCACTGAGCTTGAGTCACTTCGGTAGTCATCACAAAGAAAGATTTTATATTTACCATATGAACAGGGTTCTCATCGAAATTATAACCATCATTCGAGCCCATCATGAATGAACCTGCAGGAATTTGGACAAACTTCATTCCATGTGTTGTTTCCGCCAACATTTCATTTAGTGTTATTGTCTTACCAAGAGAGATAGTTACTAAAGTGTCAATATCGCCATAACCACTCAGTGTGAGTCTAAGTTCATGCTCACCCATAGACAGATCGCTAATTTTAGCTGAAGTCTTCTTACCTGTATCTTTCCCATCCAAGTAAATACTCGCTCCGGAAGGTGTAGTTGTCACAAACAAAGCACCTGGTTTACCCTGTAACGACAACGGCACAGTTGAAATCTTATTAAATGTAACAGCTATTATTTGCTCTGCATCGTCGTAGCCGTCTATTGATGCTCGAACTGTGTGGCTTCCAAGTGACAGCTTATCCCTCACAAGAGGCGTTCCATTATAAATACCCAATGACTCTCCATCAAGGAAGATTTCTGTGCCTGACGGAATCGTAGTAATACTGACAGAACCGGTCTGGAGGACTAAATAGACATTAACTGGAGGATTATCACCAACTTTAAGTCTCACCGTTTGGGAGTTGGTAACATATCCATCCTTTTCAACGGTCAGTATCCCTTCACCTATCGAAAGGTCATTCCTATCAAGTGGTGTCGTTCCTAACTGGTCTCCATCAAGATAAACCGTCGCTCCAGGAGGATCACTTGTCACTTTCAAACTGGCATATTCTTTTTGCAGAGTGAAGGTCCTTGTGACGGTCTTGTCCTTCTCTATTGTAACAGTTTCATCGAGCGAACAGTAATCATCCTTCTCGATGCGTATGGAATGTGTTCCTGTGGGTTGGTCACTTAGAGTTAATGGAGTTAAACCTGGGACGGGCAAGTTGTTGAAGGTTACCATTGCACCAGAAGGTGTGGTCTCTATTCGAAAACTACCCAATCCTTTCGGTTGCTCACCGGTGACTAAGATTTTCCGGGTACGTCTTGGCTGATAGTTATGTCTTCCAAATTCGACATCAAGGTAACCGTCCGCCATGATCGTCACAAGCTGCACACCCGGTTCAAGATATACATACCACAGACCTTGCTTTTCCTCTTTTACAGCATTTGGCTTGATCCCACGATTACTGTGAAACATCAACTTTGGGATTGTACTCTCTACTATCAGTAAAGACTGGCTGGCATCATCAAAAATAATATTGTCGGCTTTAAGCTCTTCAAATTCCATCTGCTGAAGTTGTTGCGCTTGTAGAAATGAAAAAGTTATCAATATCGCAAGTAATACGGACATTCCAGTTTGCGACCTCAGCAGATGCTTTTTCATTCCTTTGGTTCTCCTATCCAGATGACCATGACCTCTCCCTTGAATGCGTCCATATAGTCCTCGTATTCCCTGCAGGTGCGGACATCGATATACTTTGATCCATCATAGTGTAATAAAGCTGCCAGATTCTTCTCTGCAAGCAGGGCGACGTATATACTATTATTCCCCGGAAGCTGATTGACATCAGTAGCAATGCTCAATCGTCTTGCCTGGTGGTAGTCGGTAAGTGCATCCTCGAATTCGCTTCGTTCCTTTATATCAGCAAGTACCTGAATTGTGACCGACCAGTTTCGTAAATCAGGTTTAGGTAAAGGTTCCGGTTCTGGCGGTTTTGGTGTATCTTCCTCCGAATTCCAGGGCATGTACAACTCGATATCGACAAACAGCTCGAATACTTTGTCCTTGAAGATGCAGTAAAGGTTCTCAATTTCGGGATGACGACGCATTTCAATCCCGGCATAAGTATATTCGATCCCCAGCGGAAGCTTATGTCTCCTTTTGGAAGGTTCAAAATAAAGCGTGATGTATGCCTTACCGCCATCGGACACAGAACCGTAATCGGTCATTTCACCGCAATAATAGCTAAAATCAAGGTTCTTGACAGGTTTGCCCTGATAGAAGAACTGTACCGGCGCTTCGACACTCCCCGCTGTGTGTGAGCAAACCTCTGCTTTTGTGGATAACCCTTTTACCACTTGATCAAGTTTCTCGGTTAGGGCAAGCTGTGCATCGGTGATATTGATCCCCTCCAGTTCAAGATCCAGCTCACCGAGATAGGTATGTGTCAGTAAATACGACCAGTAATATCCCCGCAGAGCGTCTCCGATCCGACCTTCCGACTCCGCCTGCAGTGCAAGGGAGACCATATCCCGCACCTTCTGTTTGGCTGTTTCGAAGGACTTGGAAAGGCTGGCAGTGTCGATGTAGGCGATGATTCGAGTCTTGCCCTTTTCAGTGAACCTCAGCTTGCTAAGGTTCTGCAGGTTTAAAGCGGAGTAGGTTTGGGTTTCGATGACTGTGGAATCTCTAAATTCCGATCCCATCTCAACTACTTTACGATCAGAAGTTGCAGTTATCGCCACCGATATTTTCTGGCAAAGATCCCGCATCGCCACCTCTTCAGCCTTGGCTGGGTTACTGTTGATTCCCTCACCATAGCGGTACTGAGCAGATTGTTTGACTTCGCGTTCCTTCATTGCGTCCTGAACATCAGAGGCATAGAGCAGGGAGCAAGTCAGAAAGTATAAAAGCATGAAAGAGTATAAGCATAAAAATTTCATTAACAATTCCTTTGTTCGTTCAGAGTACAGAATTTAGATCCCAGAGAATACACTAATGTGAGAGCTCTAAACAAACCACTCTCAGAAACGGACTAATCTAAAGCCTATAATACGTCCATAGGTTAAGTAATGGATTAAACGGCGACTTGCTGAACGGTAATCCCCAAGACTGAAAAAAAGTAAATTGCAATTATACGACCCACCTCTTAAGACAGTATTTGCTTTTCTCGGATCTTCAATCCACGCAGAACCATCAACGGGAGCACCATAATAATCATCGTGCCAGTCATCCTCGCACCACTCCCAAACATTACCACTCATGTCATATAAACCCCATGCATTCGGTGCTTTTGTACCGACTTCTGATGTCTCCACATGATCATCAGTATCACAAATATAGTAGATAGAATAATACTCCATATCACCATAATCAGGATCATCACCCCAATAGAAGCGTGTTGTAGTACCCGCACGGCAGGCATACTCCCATTCAGATTCACTCGGTAAACGAAATTCATTATCCAATTCGGATTCAAATTCCTGGATTTCATTCCAGGTTACCTGTTCAATAGGACGATTGGTGCCTTTGAAACTGGATGGATTGCTTCCCATTACAGCCTCCCACTGTGCCTGAGTTACTTCATATTTACCCATCCAGAAACCCTCGGTAAGCGTCACACGGTGTCGGGGGCTCTCATCGCTGTCCGAATCTTGTTCCCCATCCTGACGCCCCATCATGAACGAACCGGCGGGAATCCAGCACATTGAGATTGACTCACCACTATCCCCCAAGGGGAAATTACGCTCATCGCCTGCTGAAAGCCAGTCTGCTGTCAACCTCCGGTTTGATTCATTCGACACCTCATTACCCGCTCGATCCGTAAAGGATACTACCACGTGAGCGTTGGATACTTCCGGTGTCTCAGGGGTGATTGTATAGCTGCTCGTGTATGAACCATTCGCCTGTCCGACAAGTTCTATCCCAGTCCAGCCTTCTACTGTCACTACCGCCCTGCCCCCTGTCTCAGTGCCAAATTCATCATCTGCCGTCTGCACAGTAAACATCACCCGATCATCAGGTACCAGCGTGTCACCCCCTGTCGAACTCCAGGTGAAGGATGAGATAGAGGCATAAGTGTCAAGACCGATGGAATCCGAAACTTGACTAGAAGTATCACCATCGACTGTAATTATTCTTATATAAACATTTTTCCATCCATCACCGTTCGATAACTCCCAGCTCTTTGTTGATGTGAACACTTCCCACTCTGCTCTGGAGAAATCCACGTTATTTGACAACAGCATCTTTTGTGCTCCAAAGGCAATCACCGTCAGGGTAACATTACGAGTTGGAGTTAGAGTATCACTTTCTCTTTCTATAAAGATGACAGGATCGGTACTGACAGCAACTCTGGCGACATTTGACGCCTCACCTTCCTCGGTTGCGGTATGCGCCACTACGTAATATTCATAACGGTGTCCGTTCTGGATGGTTGTATCCGTGTGGGTAAGTGTGGTGGCGTTGACCTGCTGAAGCTGGTTGAATGTACTGTCGTTATCTTTGCGGTAGATGTTATAGCCCGTAATACTTGAAATATTCACCGCCTGCCAGGTCAGCTTTGCACCGCCATCAGCAATCTCTGCCTCTAACTGGTAGGGATCTCCACTTGTAACGGGATTATCGGGATCCACAGGATTGTCCCATAATATCTCCTCAGAACAGGAAAATATTAAAAGGATGGATATTAAAAAACAAAGACATGGGAAAAACCGCTTTACTATACGTGCTGCACCAGTCATTTCGTTCTCCTTTCAGTCTTCAAGGACATGTTCATGGATTTAATCCTAATCCGCCCTCCTTCTAAGAGAGTCACATCGAGGATGTTCAGGGTATAAACTCCCCCGATAACAGCAAGTGCAGTGTTAGAAATCATTGCTGCTTGATTCCGATCATCTGTTGCATTGATTAATTGCTGTTTAGAATTGGACAGTTCTTGTCCTGTGAAAGCCTGTCTATATATATCATAAGCTTCGTCATACGCATCACTCTTCTCAAAGTAGTCCATATATGCATAGCCTGCAAAGGCTATGGCGGCTACCTGTGCAGCGGTTATTAACCAACCCCGTGTTTTATGTTCTGCAAAGCGTTGGCCTGAGCCAGGGAACCACAATGAACGTTTGACGGCTTCTGATCTCTGCTTAAGTCTAAATGATAAGTCCAGCTCTGCATATCCGCCCGGTTCTATTCTAACATTTTTTACAAGTTTGTGATATCCCAACAGACGACCATGCAAACGGTAAACTCCTACTGGTACAGAGTCAATCTCTGCGGGTGTAACTTGATTGTGTAACTTACAATTCAGGAACAAACTTGCCCCAACAGGCTCTGATGTAACTACTAAATTTCCGGGTTTCGGTTTCAGCTCAAGTTTCAAGTTTGTTGTTTTTCCGTATTCTACAAGGCTCGAATCTTCAGTTTCGTAATATCCATTAATGGATGCTATTATCTTATGCAATCCGACGGTGATGTTTTCTTGCACAACCGGGGATGTTCCTATTTTATCACCGTCTATTGTTATCTCAGCGTCAGCAGGTTCGGTAAAAACTTCCAGTATCCCTGTATGAGGCTTTAGTTCAATATGTTTGGATGTAACCTCCCCCTCACGCAGAGTAATCTGTTCTGAAGATGGATAGTGATCAACCAGATTTAATTTAACAGTATATTCCCCAGCTATCATGTCATTGCGATCAATAGGCGTCTTTCCCAGGCTCTTATCATCAAAGTAAACCTCAGCTCCAGGAGGATCGCTGGTTAATTTCAGATGGGCAAACTGTCGGTTTGACAGTCGAAAGTTGTAAGATACTGTGGAATCCTTGTGAACAGTAATCATCGTATCCAGCGGAACCCATTCAAAGCCACCGTCAAACTGGATCTTATGGTCTCCCGTTGGCTGGTCTTGTAAGGTTAAGGGTGTCTTCTCGGGCAGTCTAATTCTATTGAAAACAACATAGCAAGCTGGAGGATCAGTCATAATACTCACATTACCATGACCTTCTAGTTTAACAACCTTAGGTGTAATCCTTAATCTCCAGGCTTGTCTCGGTTGAAAGTTGTGACGAAGATCCTCTATTGGTAGGTAACCCTCAGCCATAATACTGACGAGCTGCACTCCCGGTTCAAGATAAACATACCACACACCAGGTTTTTCTTCTTTTACTGAACCAGGCTTAATACCACGCGTACTCTGGAACATCGGTTTGGGAATGGTGCTCTCCACAATCAGCAAAGATCTGTCAGCACGGTCGAGGATAATGTTTCCTGCAGGTATCTCCTCATACTGCATCTCCCGGAGTTCCTGTGCCTGAAGAAGTGAGCAGGTTATCAATATCAAGAATAAAGTGGACATTCCAGTCAACTACCCCGTTTTAAGATTGAAAATCTCATTAATAATTCCTTTGTTCGTTCAGAGTACACGCTTCAGCGTGCTTTCTCAAGCAACCTGAAGGCTGTACTCTAAACTCAGTACTCCCTGTCCGTTTAATCCGTTTAATCTGTTGTGAAACTAATCCGCATCCCTCGCAAGGCGGAAGCCCAAGAAGTAGCTCCGGTTCGACAGGCTACCGTAGTTGCGATCCGCAGACCGACAGAGCTTAGCGACGTTGTACCATGAACCGCCCCCCCACCCACTTCTCATCCAGATGGTTCTATTAATTCTGGCGGTGAACATTCCCCCTGCTGTGAGTTTTAATGCGAGCTATTCGGCAAGAACGCCATCCTCCCAAGCATAACTAAAAAATATATGATCTTTCTTATGCAATGTGCAAATTGGCAATTTTGGGTTTTGTAAACAATAGATATTCCTTACACTAAGTTGAGCAAAGAAAACCTAGTATTTCGTCAGAATGATTTTCTACAGCTTCACGCATTCCCTTAAGGTATAAGTATAGGCATCCGTTTTCAGATACAATGGGATTTTGGAACCTGTAATTCTTAAATCTACCAGGATTGTTAGAAACCTGAGCAATAAACTCAAGGGTTTCTCTATCCGGCCAATGATTAACCATTGGTTCGGGATGCCATAACTCTGCGGCATGCGGGAAATATGAAACTACTACAATTCTGCATTTATCACCGTGAATTCTTCTCATTCGAGATAACATTGCATTTAAATGAAAGTCACTAAAAGAATACCCCGTAATAAATAGGCGTGGACTTTTAATAATTACTTGTTGAAGATATGTCAGATAGGTACTGTAGGGGTAATATAAAATCTTATCTGTTTTCCGGAGTCCCGTGATAATAGGTCCCGCTATCGCTTGTTCGTGTGATTGGGCTCTATTTGTTGAACGAGTAAACCATGTTTCTTTTGCTTTTTCATAATTATCTAATTTATACAAATCTTCAAATTGATCCTCAAACAGGTATTTATTTGGATCTGACTGGAAGTCATAACCAAACGATATACATCCATGTAGGTGCATAATTTTACTTCTAACTGATTTAAGAAATGATATAGGATTAAACCTGTATAGACCGGGTTCAATCAACTCGAAACCATCAAATAAGAGTTTTCCGCGGACACACTGCTCAACACTATCATCGTAATTAAGAGTGGCAATATCCCATTTGTATTTCGTAAGAGAATTGTCCCAGAAATCGGCGTACCATTTATGTTCTACTAAAGGATCGAATGCTTTTGAGTACTCGGATATCTTCTCTGCAACTACAGAAATAATATCTTTTTGTGCCGTCAGTATTGATCTTAGATCGGTAAAATACTTCTTTCTTTTAGTCTTTGGTTGAACCAGTGCTCCAATCAAAGGCTTATATTCCTTTGATGTTCCTGGGTGATATCCTGAGTTCAATGAATTCAAACTTTCAAAAATGCTGAAAATATCCTCAAAATTACACCTATCTGGATGTAAGTATCTATCAATGTCTTTGGCAACATCATCCACAATAGATTCTTTAATTATCTTACGAGTAGTAGAATCTAAAAACTCTTGTTCCTTATCGCGAACCAGAATGGTTAATAATTCTGTTGATGGTCCACCAATCTCTAAGCTAGCTCCAGCCCCAAGTAGTGCAGTTATTCGCATAATCAATACCTTTAACTATTATTTGGTAAATTTCACATTTCTTCCTCAAAACCCTGCGAGTCAAATCTTAGTGTATTGCAATTTTCGGTTACTGTTCTGATTACATCATCTGTACGTCTTCATAATCTTCCTCATTTGTTGATTAGCTAAGGTGTAATTCAAATCGAATTTGACCCCTTCCGCCCCCATACCACTTCTCATCCAGATGGTTCTATCTAATCAATATCGCTTTCCTTACAATTACTCCCTATGAAGCCTTGGCTTTAATGGTTTCAAAATGATTCCCTATTCAGCGCTAACCAAATCAACTTTGATATTCCTTGCTTCCCGCCGTACTACCTGTTCGTTTTCCCAGACGTAAATCGGGTGTCCCGTCTGTTTATGTAACAGTAACGCCTTTCTCGCTGCTCGCTCAAGCGCAGCAGTAATGGCTTTCTCATCGCTATACTGCCTGTCAATCCGACTATTATCTGTCTTTTGCTCATTCACTGTATTTCTCCTTATTGGCATAGTATTGTCGTTCTGAAGGAAGTGAAGAATCTCTTGAGATTTTAGCGCCTATTAAACTCCAGATCCTTCACTTCGTTCAGGATGACAGGATTAGGATAATTCTAACCTATAATCCAAAGATCTCGAAACGTCTGACACCTCTTAACAAAGTAGTACTTGTTACTTGCCGCTAAACTTAAAAGTAATTCCAACTTTCACAAAATCCAAACCTGCCTCAGCATAAGGTTGAATACTATCCTGATAACTGTACTTTCCTGCAACAGGCCGCCTGCCGCCATCTACAATCTAGGCACTAAGCTGATAAGGATCACCTTTGGTTTCAGGGTTCCTTGCGTCAAGGGGATTAATCCCCTTGACAATCCCCTTGATGTCTTCATAAAGAACCCTGTGCCTGCGCTGTACATCGGCTCAACGGCTACGTTTCGTTGACTCGATGTACAGGATCCTCATCTCCAAATCGATCCTGCCGGTATCCAACACATCACTACCGATTCGCCAATATTGCCTAAAGGGAAAGTGCGCTCCTTGCCCGTGAAAAGCCAATCTGCCGTTAAGGTCTCATAACTTGTCAAATCACACCTCAACTTTTGTACTAAATGGTCCAATCAATTCTGACGTTGAACAAACAGTATCATGGTAGAAGCACTCAACGTAAAGACTTTGCGAGACGAAAACCGAGCCACATAGAATCTGAGGTTCTATTTTGCCCCCTGCGGCAGGCAGACCGAACGTAATGGCAGGCGCCCCAAAAGGCAAAGCCACCACCCCGGTAGCTCCGGAACGAATGACCGGGCTCTGCAAACCAAGGGGTGCCATCATCTGGTGCCCCATTGTAATTACCGTGCCAACCATCCTCACACCACTCCCAGACATTACCGCTCATGTCATACAGCCCCCAAGCGTTCGGCTCTTTAGTTCCCACTTCTTGTGTAAGACCATTAGAATTTTCATCATAAATCGCATAATCATCAATGTCTTCATAATCTGGATCGTCTCCCCAATAAAATCGAGTATTTGTCCCTGCTCGACAAGCATACTCCCATTCTGCCTCACTCGGCAAACGAAAATAGTCATCTAATGATTCCTCAAACTCCTGAATATCAACCCAGTTGACATAATAAACAGGATGTGAATCGCCTACACCGTAATTGCGTGCTGGATTATTATCCGTTACAGCTTCCCACTGAGCCTGCGTGACTTCATATTTACCCATCCAGAAACCTTGACCAAAGTGTACATCATGAACAGGTCCTTCGCTGTCATTCCTTTCATCCTCATCATCTGGGCTACCCATTCGAAACTCGCCTGGAGGTATCCAACACATCACGATATTAATGTTATCCGTTAAGGAAAAGGAATGCTCAAAACCTCCTTCATCACCACAGTTAATGAAGATACGTTCCTCTGCGATTGATTCTGACATATTACTTGCTCGGTCTGTGAATAAAATCGAAACTTCACCATTAAAAACTCCGTCGTTCTCAGATATTTCGTAATCAGCCTGATAGTGACCTTCGCCTACTTCTTCTAATTCAATGTCCTCCTCAAAACCCTCAATTCTGACAAGAGCTGTCCCATCGATTTCTGCGCTGATTGCGTCATCTGACATTTCCAATTCTAAAAAGAAATTATCACCAGTAAATATCGGTCCTTCATTCTCTGATGACCAACTGAATGCCTCAATCTCAACTTGTGTATCTACAAATATTGTATCCTTAACAAGATTTTCTGATTGAAAAAAGTCATTTTGGAATTGTACGAAAATTATCCTAAAACCATCATCAACTTCGAAACCATACTCCTCCTGATATTCAATCCAATCAGCATCATCAAAATCTTCAGATTCTGAAACCTGCATCCGTAATGCACCTACATTTTGCATGTATAATCGAAGTACTGAGTCGTTCGTTATTTCTGCATCTCCATTTATTGTTAGGTTTGGCTGAAGTAACATTGGGGAAATCATGTCAGTTATAATCTCGGATTCAATCTCAAAATTATTCCAAAGGCGAGCATAGACTACTTTCACACCGGATCCTGCAAGTAATTCAACATCAATCTCTTCAGAAAACTCAACCCAGTTAACATCATGGAAATCCTCATATACACTCACCAGCATTGAATCAATAACACCTTCAGCTGTAAATGAAACTGAAATGTCGCGAGTCAGGGTGAATTCTGCACTATCTTGTATTGTCATCGTGGGATTTATTGGTAAGGGTGCAATCGCGCAGTTAACAACATCACTCTCTAGCTCAAAATCATTCTTAAAGCAAACATGAATTATCTTTTCACCTGCTCCTGTGGAAAGCTCAAATTGTTTTGATTCAGCAAACTCTTCCCAAGCTGCACCTTCAAATTCACCATTTTCAGAAAGCCTCATTCGTAAGTTCTCACCAGAAGCAAATAAACTTAGGTCAACTATACGCAACGCTGTGAAACCGTCTTCATCCTCATCTACTATTGATATGGAAGGATCCATAGGTAATAAAGGCTCAATATAATCGCTATAGATTTGCGATTCTGCTCCGGAAATATTCTTAAATCGAGCGAAAACCGTTTTTTGCCCCTCTCCCGTTTGAAGTGCCCAGTTTTGAAAGTGAGAACTGATCTCTATCCATGTTGGATCTTGAATTAGAACCAATGAATCATTTGACAGCGCCATGGAATCTGCTTGTGCAACTGTTATCTGTAAATCGACAAACCGTGAAGCTGTTGAATCTGCACCGTCGTCAATACTAATTGCACCAAATATCTCAACCGTGACATCGTCGCTGATTGTGTTGGATGGAACCTCGAATTCGTTCTTGACACGAGCATAAAGTGTGTACTCCGTTTCGTCAGAACCATCCCGACTTGGTGTTGGGAGGCTCAAGGTTGACCTTACAGATCGACCATTCAGCTCATTTACGATTAATTCACCTTTACCAAGATCCCAATTGAAGTTTGGTACAAATGGAACCCAAACAGCTTCGGTAAATTGATCATCAACGCCGATTTGCATACTGTCAGCGTATTCTGCCTCAACACGCACAGAAACGTGATTGGTTTGAACTGTGTCTGAGTTGGCGATGGCAATATTCAAAGCTTCACTTAATCGTGGAAGGATGTTGTCACTGCAGGTTTCCTCTATCAGAAATTCATTTCTGACGGTAACTTCAATGTTTTTTACATCCTCACCGATCAGGAGTTCCCATTCGATTGACTCTTCAAACGGTTGCCAATCTTCCGTTGTTTCGTCCCGATTTGGACTCTGAATGTTCCTTACATGGAGCGATTCTCTACCTGTGGATTTCGATTTGAAGGTTGTGTAATTTGTTTCAATGTTCATTGAGTTTGAGAAGGTTGAGGTTAAACTTGGTGGTTCAACATTCTCAATCTTCATTTCCGTTACGCCCAAACCTGTCAAGGACAAGGTTACAAGCCTGATTTCTGTGTATTCGGCATCATTATTAATAATCACAGTTGGTTCGATCAAGGTTGGATCAATATCATCAGAGGCAATTGAGGATGTATCGTTAGTATCGTAAATTATCGATAGATAAACGTTCTTAGTGCCCTCACCAGTTAGGAGCTCCCATTCTTTGGTTGTTGAATAAGCCTCCCACACTGAATTGCTGAAACCTTCGCTATTTGAGAGTCTCATTTGTTCCGCACCGAATGCAAGAATAGTCAGAGTAACATTACGTGTCGGAGTGTGAGTGGCGTTTTCACCTGCGATGTATATGACCGGATCGGCATTGATGGAGACTTTAGCAACGTTGGAAGCGTCGCCTTCACCGGTTGCGCTGTGAGCAACCACATAGTACTCGTAGCGATGTCCGTTCTGGATGGTGCGGTCGGTGTAAGTGGTTGTTGTAGAGTTGACCTGATGAAACTGACTGAAGGCACTGTTGTTTTCTTTGCGGTAAACATTGTAACCCGCCAAATCATTTACGTCTACTGCCTGCCAGGTCAGACGTACACCGCCATCCGCAATCTCAGTACTAAGCCTGTAGGGATCGCCGCTTGTACCCGAGTTGTTGGCGTCAAGGGGGTTGTCGGCTACTGGTTCAGTTGGTGTGTCAACGCAGGAAATTACAAGTATGAAAGTTAGAAAGCAGGAAAGTGTGAAAGTGAAAAAACGTGTGTGCGATTTCATTATTTATCTCTCAAGGTTATCTTCAAGCCAACTTTGAAGTTGTGATCACTTACGGATGCGTAAGGTTCTATTTGATCTGCTGAACTGAACTTGCCTGAGATGGGTCTCTTACCTCCGCCCCAAATCCATGAATCTAATAACTGCAGGGCATAGACACCACCGGCAGCCATCAGCATGAGTTTGATCTGGTCTTCAGCAGATTTCATGTCGTCCCAGGCGCTGTGTGCGTTGTTTAAGTGTTGCGTCAATGTTTGTTGATCACCGATATCATGATAGGCATCCATTTCGGAATCATAAGTTGATTTTGCATCGGTATGATCCTGCTGGGACAGATATGCCATCGCCAATGTTCCAATAAAAGCACCGCCGTATAAGGCTCCTCTGACGTATTGCCCGGAAACAAACTGTCCGCTACTGGGAACGATTATGGATAACAACCTTGCTTTGGTGCGTCTTTTCTTCCACTCAACAGTTCCTTCCGTTCCCAAGGTGAGCGAGTATTTAGTAACTTCATTGCGAGTGACTTCCACCTGAGCGATCTTGATGTCGTAGCCAGATTTATCGAGCTTCAGCTCATATTTCCCAGTTGGAACATCCTTAACAACCATGGGCGACTCGCCTTTGTATTCGTTATTAAGATAAATCTTAGTGCCACTTGGTTCTACACTGACTCTAACATGTCCGACAGAGCGTTGCAGTTTGGCATCGACATTCTGTTCTCCGCCATAAGTCAGTCCGATTGCTGTTTGGTAGGGTTCGTAAAGGTCTTTTTCGATCAGCAGTTTGTAGGTGCCACGGTCGATTGGAACTTTCGTTAAGGGAGTTTTACCAAGCGATCGGTTGGTTTCGACGATCGTCACTTCAGCGCCGGATGGGTCGGAAACAACCGTTAGCCAGCCCACGCTGGGACGGAGATCGTAGTTCCTCTCGAAATGCTGTCCGTCAATGATGCGGATGGTCTCATCCAGATCGAAATAATTGTCGTAGGTGAGCTTTATATTATGCTCTCCAGAAAGAACTTTATCTCGTGTCAGTGGTGTGTTTCCCCATAACTGTCCATCGACTGTGATTGTGGCATTCGCTGGTTCAGAGGTAAGGCTAACTTTGCCAAACTGAGGTTTGAGCTTGTATAGATTGACATACTCGCTGCCGGGTTTGATTTCAAAGGTATCGGTCTTTTCATAATAGAGGTTCTGCACCAGCCGCAACGAATATTTGCCTGCATTGAAGCGAGGCACTTCGTAAGGCGTCAATCCTTTCTGTTGGTCGTTTATCCAGACCATTGCTTCAGGGGGATCAGTTTCAAGCTTCAATCTGCCAAAGTTAGGGGTTAGTTTTACTGAAAGGGGAGCATAATCAAGTGATTTCACTTCAATTGATCGACTTTCAGCAAGGTAAAGGTCTTTGACCAACTCTATCTGGTATATTCCCGGTTGAATGTCATCCAGAGTCAGCGGTGTCGTTCCCTGGTTGACCTGGTTAATGAAGACTGTCGCTCCGGTTGGATCAGAGGATATGTCCATTCCTCCAGGTTCCTTGATGTCCCAGCGTTCGGTCTTACCACTAACAAAGATCACTGCATCCTCTACAACCTCACCGGATTTCAGATCATAGGATTTCTCCCAGATTCTCCCTTGGGAATTTAGCTTGATGATGTGTTTTCCCGATGAAGGACGAAATGATCTCATGCCGGAACTGAAATCAAGCTTCATTGCATTACCATCGAGTCCTCCAAAGACCTTTTCATCAACTGATTCAGGTTTGTACTTCAAACGAATCTCCGGACGGTTTTCATCGAAACCACCATAAGCGCCGAGCAAGACCTTCGGCGTAACCTTGATCCGTCTTGCCGGTTGAGGTTTGTAATTATATCGTCCCAGTTCAAGTGGCAGATATCCCTCTGAGTTGATTGTGATGAGCTGTACTCCAACCTCCAGAAAGACATGCCACACACCGGGCTTCTCTTCCTTGACAAAACCTGGTTTGATGCCGCGAGTGCTCTCAAACATCAGTTTGGGTACGGTACTCTCAATTATAAGCAATGAATATCCTTGCTTATCGTGAAGAATGCTGCCACCCGGAAGCTCCTCATATTGCATCTCCTGAAGCTGTTGGGCGTGCAGAAGTGTGAAAGTGAAAAAAATGAACGTAACGAAAAGTATTTGACGCATTGCTATTGTTGGTTACCTTATTCTTAATTCAATTTGTTCCCTGTCTGGTTTAACAGGTTGTGTGAAAAGGTTCTTCAGGTTGTCAGTGCGGATGTAAGGAGTAAATATAGCCTCAGTTTTTTCTATATGCCATACTTCATCAACCATATCAAGGTTCTCCCGCCACTCAATGAAGTGGTGTCCAATCGCTCCCGGATAAGTAATCAGGATGTAGTATCTGAGGTTGCTGATATTACTATAGCTGTTGGCTTCTAATAATCCCGCGTAAACTTGACACCCACCAGCAAGATGACTGAGTGTCCGGAGCCAATTATCCACCCTGTAGGGAATGTCAACCGTATCTCTTCCCCTGACAGTGACCATCACCTCACTACAGTCAGATGAAACGACTGGAGCCTGCAGATGAGAAGGAAGACCTATCGTACGAAGAAGGGCAAGCTGAGCTCCTATGTGTTGCAGGAGATCTGGATCGTTAACAACCTGCGAATCACATGGAACAGCTACTTCATCCACCAGTAGATAATTATCCTTGCCTGTTACGGGTACTCGCCATATTGGTTGACCCTCTGGTTTCGTATTGTCCTGTGATACCAGCATCAATGAACTTGTCAATAAATCCATGTACATGGGAAGTAATATTCTGATTGTTCCATTGGAATCAACAGGTTCGATCTGGCAATTAGGAAAGAGCTCGACCAGGTCCAGGGTATCCTCACCAGCAGTCCGATTATTCCTGTCGGTTACAGGTTCCTCCGACCACACCCTAAGGCTGTCAACAAGCGTGGATATTCTGTCGTAAATGTCTTTATTCTCTGAGGTATTCTCGCCAGATTTTGTAATATCTTGTGCAAACGAAGCAGAAGTACAGAGTACGAAGCAAGCTAATACAATGGTCACGCACAGACAGTTTTTAGTTGCTCCGTACAATCTTGAACTCATAGAGGTTGATGACTGAACCGTCTTCAAATGGCTCCGGCTGCCACGAACGGACGTATATGGTTGGGTTCTTCTCATCCTTGAAATCCCAGAGCAGGAAAACCCAGCCGGTGTCTGAATAACTACTGGAATACCAGTTCTGTTTAACTGTGACACCATAAAGGTCAGGATCTCCATTGTGACGTGTCACTTCGACCGAATCGAATACCACTTTTACGAAAGCGTTCTTCTCGAAACACCTGCCAAGGTTGGTCATATATTCCTGTTTCGACAGGCGGATGAACTCTATCTTGTCACGGCTGAGACTACTTTGCTCCAACATGTCCGGAAGGTCTTTCCTGGGCTTAAGCACACGCCCGACGATTATCAGGGCATCGTCGCTATACACGCGTTTCAGGTAATCAAGGTCTTTCCGGTTGTAGGCTGTCCTGAAGATCTCGACTGTCTGCAGTATCTGCTGACGACGAGCGAAATCCTGAAGACGTTCACCTTCTTCCACTATTCGCTTGTAATGAGTAGCCTCAATGGCAAAGCGTAGGTCTGATATGAGCCCTTCTTCGGTCAATTCGAATACAAGGTATTGGTTGGGATTGCCTGGTGTATCTCCCATCTCAACCTTGACCTTGATGTCACGTACTTCATATCCACCACGCGGTAGTTTCAAGAGCTTTGTCTTATGGGTACGCCTTGCGTTTGACATTGGTACTTTCAGCAACAAGTCTTTGGCAAGATCATAACCTTCAGTGGTGAAAGATGACTTCTGAGTGGTCAGGTCGTCAGCCTCGAAAGCATTAACGATACTGGTTAGATTCTGACTAACCACAGAGCACAGATCTTCACCAGCACCCTCGCTGATTAAGACTTCACCTAACACTGCCCAAGCGCAACTTGCAGGTAGAAAGATGAAAGTGCATATGACAATGAAAATGATTTGAATACTTCTATTCATATGTGAAAATGTTGTCTATTAATTACTACTAACTAATATTACTGTTGGAGGCAAATCACGGTAAGCATTTACAATATAATGCCCTACCAACTATCAAGCAAGCACCCCATCTACAATCGGGTACATCCAAACCAAAAACCACTAAAAGGTCAGGTATTACGATACAGTTTACCCATAACTAAAAAAGATATATCCCAATCAACGATAAAACAACAAAAATCATCTTTTTCCCGGAATCCTTCTATCTCCTATCTATAACCAAGGATATTTTTTTTAACATTTGAGAAAAAGCTAAAAACTACCTAACGATCAGGTAGTTTCATCAGACTGAAGGTAGCCAGGTCAAGAATGATCTGATCAGGGACTGTTTCGTTATTGATATACCGCTTCACCAGATTGCATATAACTGATCCTGCCATCAACGGGGTGTAACAAATAGTCCTCGCAGTACAAGGCTCCTGCAGCCCATTCTGATCACTGTGAAGCGACTGTGAATACCTGACGCGATCTTCCCGGACTTGTGGTCTCACTGTATGGACGATCAGCGTTTCCAGTCCCATCCTGGCGTCTATGTACAGACTAACTTCAGGTTTCTGTCTTACTGCTTCAGTGAGTGCGCCCTTCTGGGCACTCCAACAAGAAAAGGCAGCCTAATTGGGACCGCCTTTTCCATTGTATAATGGGATTCACTTATGCAGTAAGCATCCGTACCAGATCAGCCTTCGTCCTGAGCCTTGAGATATGAAGCTCGGTAACCCGATCGAAAAGTGTCTTGCCCTTTAACTGATCCAGATCCTCGTCAGGATTCTTCTCCTTGATGATCCGGAGGAAGTCGGACTTGGTTCGTGCGATCCCGATCCCACGCTGTTTTGCCTGGGCTTGGAGCTGTTTCACGGTCATCTTGGTGATGTCGGTCGATTCGCCTTCGCTCTGTGCTTCACTCGGTTGTTCCTGTGACTCAGAACTCGAATCCGATTCAGTTGAAGACTCTACCTCATCATTCGATGAAGCAACGCTGACGCTTTCAGTATCCTGCGTTTCTGTCGCTTCCGGTGCTTCCTGGTCTTCCGCAGAGGGAAGCAGAGCGACCAT
>JAVCDD010000232.1 GCA_030765125.1 Candidatus Hatepunaea meridiana | reverse complement strand
GATGTAGAAAGCTCACCGTTTGAAAGATCAAAGCTTGCTGTATAACTGCCTGCGTCATCTGAAGTAGTCTGCCAGGTAAATAAACCAGTTCCATCGGTGTTATCGGTGAATTGAGCTGCCTCAGAAATATTGTCGCTATGATACGATATGATTAGTTCCAAGCCACCCGGATCCGTTCCGGACAATGGAAGCTCTATCAAATCACCGGCATCAATTGTTACCTCTGTTTGGAAATCCAACCATTCAGGTGGAAGGACAGATCCGATAACGATTATCCTCACCTCGCCTGATGTTGTGAGTTCACCATTTGACAGGATGAAACGAGCAGTATAGGAGCCTGCGTCATCTGAAGTAGTTTGCCATATAAATGAGCCTGTGCCATCGTTGTTATCGGTGAATTGAATAACCTCAGGTAAATCTTCACTGGAATATTCAATTGTTAGAGATTGATCCTTGGGATCCGAACCAATAATAGTAAATTCTATTAACGATCCGGCATCATCAGATACCTCAATTGGTATATCACTCCATCCCGGTGGTAGAGCAGCTCCACCAATTATGATTTGAACGTCACCGATAGTAGTGGAATCCTGGTCAGAAAGCGCAAAAGATGCTGTATATACACCCTCATTACCAATTGCGGTTTGCCATTTGAAACTTGCCGTACCATCATCATAATCATTGAAAACCACTGCCGTTTCAAGAATATCCGTAGAGAAATAATCAATCGTAAATAGAAGCCCATCAGGGTGTTCACCAGCAATTGAAAACTCAACCAACCCACCTTCTTCAACGTTTATCGGCTCCTGTGGGAAATCAATCAAAACCGGAGCACGCATCGTATTTGCAATAATAATCGGAACTTCTAATGTTACTGTGGTATCTTCACTTGACATATCGAGTATTAGTGTATATGAACCGGCATCATCATAAGTTGTTTCCCACCGAAATATTCCACTGCCATCGCTCTGGTCGGTGAATTCAGCAGCATCAGGTATATCAAACGACATATCCGATAATGAAAGCGGTACTTCATCGGGAGATGATCCTGCGACAGTAAATTCTATGATTGTTCCTTCATTTACAGAAATACTATCAGGGTAATCAAAAAATTTGGGAGCACGTACAGAATTTTCTATCTGGATTGGAACGTTTCGCTCTATTTCGTTTTCTCCATCGGATAGCGTGAAAAGAGCAGTATACGAGCCGGAGTCATCGTAAGTCGTTTCCCATGTGAAAAGTCCAGAACCATCCTCATCAATAATAAATTCAGCAGCATCAGGAAGATTCATAGGATCATAGGAAATCGTTAAAGGATCACCATCTGGATCTAAACCTACGACAAGGAACTTCACAACCATTCCTTCTTCAGTGTTAATGGAGAAAGGGATGTCTGACCAAGTAAAGCTGCGGTCAACGTTCTCAATACTAATTGAAACGCTTAAGGGTAATGGAATCTGATAATTATAAAGTATGAATCTTGCATTATATTCACCTGCATCATCAAATGAAGGTGTCCAGATAAAGCTTCCTTTACCGTTTCCTAAATCAGTGAATTCTACTTCTCCCGGAAGATCATCAGAGTAATACTCTATCCTTAATTGAGCAGAAGGTACAACCGTCTCAATCGTCTCGACCGTCTCAACCGTATCGGGTTCTTCACTTTCAATTACTTTCTTCTCTTTCGGAGTTGATCGTTCTGGTGCATCACCACTAAGAGTAAACTCAAATAAATTACCTTCAAATCCTGTGTAAGAGTCCTCATATTCCAGCCATTTCGGGGGAACTGCAGGTGCAGACATTGTATACCATATAGGAGTTGCACCAAGGCTGTCAAGTATCCCGAAATCAGAACCTGCAGGAAAAGATGTAATATGAACAGGTTGCCATTCTGAGTCATCGAAATCTATTAGTTGGAATTCATTTTCATAAATAGGCCAGATCTTCCAATCGGATGAACTTACCAGAGTGAAATGTTGTGGTTCAATACCGACCTTGTTAGCATAAACATCCGGTTTAAGCTCAACCATCAAACGCAATATGTTAATACCCGCCATGCCTGTGAGGTTATAATCAACATGAATTCTATGACCTTCTTCAAGAAGACTAAATCCATAATCTGAGAAGCTGACTGCAGCATCTTCATAAGCTACCGAAGCATCATCCCACCAATAGGCTTCAACTTCTTCCTCAATTTCTTCATCCCAATAGAAACCGTTCTGTTCGTACTCGCGAGCATATTTTTCTTGTCTAAGTTTAGCATCTTCTGAATAATTATTAAATATTTTAAAGTATTCAAGCACGTCCAGCAAAGGTTTTTCCAAGACTTCTTCACCAAAACCAACTGGTAGATCATATTGAACTATAGTGTCAAGTATCGCTGTAAAGGCGTTTAATTTATCCATATTATGAACGGTCAGGTAATCTGTCCAGTTAAGGATAAAACCGCCCATCATATCGATATAATATCCTTCGCTTGATTCTGCATACTCACCTTCAGGCAGCATCTCATCATATTCACGTTTATACTGCTCGATTCTCCTTTGCGATACTTCAAACTGGCTATCCCACTGAATCAACAATGTATCAATTATTTGTGTACAACGTTGTTCTATATATCCGATCCAGATATCAACATTAACGTTGGTTTCTTCAATAACATCAATTGCCTGCAGATATAAACCACAGACTTCCGGTGCAGCAGGAGTCAAAACCTTCTTTAATACCTCTTCCTGGAAAAGCAATCTGTTTTCTTCAATTTGCTCGGTATTATAGTATTCGAATTTCTTTTCAAAAGCACGTGTTAAATAGTCACCATTTCTTACAACAATCTCCGGTATACGCTCACGACAGGCTTTATACCATTTATCCGCTTCGGAAATCGACACATCCAATTCTTTAAGACTTTCCTCCATCCTTTTAAACTTACCGGATGAATCAGCCACAACACCTGCTAATGAGTCTGATAGCGCTATTCTTAAAGTATCGCTAATTATAGTATCAAGTTCGACGGAAGCCATTTCTTGTTGGGTTTGTGCAATGAAATCCTTTAATTTACTAATTTCTTCCTGTGTTTTCCTCTGAAAATCAGTTAATTGTATTTTTATCGTATCTAACCAAGTATAACCATCCTTGAACATAGCAATAGTAGCTTGATTAAGGATTATCGATTCATCAACGACTGCATCAATATATACGAACATACTATCCTGTATGGGTATATGGGGGATTTCCTGTTCATAGACAGCAACAGTTTGGTCTTCAACCAGACGTCCCATAGCATAATATGCCTGCCAGGCTTCTTTCTGACTGTAGCTGATCAGCTTACGATACCTCTCTATTAACGAGTCCCGCCATTGCTTCTTTCTGTCTATAGTGGCTTTAAGATTGCTTATAGGAAGTCTGAAACGGAGCTTGTTATATTCCTCATGTTCCCATTCCAATAGCTTTGCCAAGGATCTGGAAGCGTATCTTGATTCACCTGGATTACCCATCTCTACTTGCTTGTCGTGTGCCTCTATAGTAGCTCTGAATTCCTGTGAAGCTTGCGATAAATTAAACTTGCCGAGATAGTAATCGGCACGTTCGTAATAAGCCCGAACTGTGCGAGGATCATTAGGATAACGTTGTGCAAATCTGAGGTAAATACTATTAGCGTTTTCGAAATTATCAAGGGCTAACCAATGTCCTGCCATTTCAAATAGATAAATATTTGCTTCCGGGTCGTCTGGATATAAACTTAAGAATCTCTCGTTTAATCTTATGACGCTAAGATGATCTTCTACCTTGTCATAATTATAACTGGCATTTGCCAAGGCATCCTGTACCAGACTCGAGTTTGGATATTCCCTTGTAAGTCTTTCAAAAGTTTCAGCCGCTTTGTCCAACTGTTTCAGTTCATTCTGGTAATTGTAAGCTGTGTTCATAAGCGCTTTATCGGCACGCTCAGAATTAGGATATTTCTCTACCAGCATTAAGTATGCATCATTTGATTTTTCAAAAGCTCCACCTTTGGCGTACTCCTGTGCAGCAAGAAACAGTGTGTAATCCGCTTTATCCCAACCCGGTGTTGCTAAGGCATTACGTAAGAACTCGTCAGCAGCAGCAATGTGATCCTCACTTTCAACTAATCTCTTGGCATTGTTAAAGATAGTTACGGCTTTACGCTCATATGCAGCGTCCTTAAGCTCCTGCGTTACATCGGCTGCCTGGATTCGTGCGGTAATTTCTTCAACACCTGCTAAGTCATCGCTACGGAAATATCCATCTAATAAGCGTGAATATGCATCGACTATAAACTTGCCTGTAGAGAACTCAGCAATATACCGCTCTAAATATGGTCGAGATTCAGGTATCCAATCATGTTCGTGCAAAAAACTTCCCGCTTCGTACATCATATTTTCGATTACTTTACCATTAGGAAAATGCTTTAAGTACAAGTCAAATGCTGATAATTCAATTCTCTCAGAATTAAGAAGCGGTGTTCGGTTAATTTTTGACTCTTCCTTTTTCTTTTCTTTTTCAACCTCGGCAGATACAACCTCTTCTTCAGAAACTTCGGTAGTGTCGGCAAGAGCTAATTCCTCGCTAATCGAAATAGTAGTATCAGTAATTGCTTCCTCGCTAATTGAAGAAGTATCTATGACTTCCGTTTTAACTATTTCGGGAATTTCAGTTTCTAATTCAGGGATTTCTTGTACTATCGGTTTTTCGGAAACATCTAATATATCACCTTCATCATTAACGTATATTTTACCGGCTCGTTCTTGAACAGCAAAATCCATAGAAATACGAACCACTGTTTCACAAGCTGTTTCCATTTCCGTAGTATCTTCATAGGCAGTTGCAACCTGCCAGTATTCACGCATCGCTTCAGTGGGACGGTTCAAGTTCCTAAAGAGGATATAACCCAAGTTATAATGAATTGTATAAGCGTTAGGACCAGCAGGCCAGAAACGAAGATATTGACGCGCATAATTCTCAAACTGTCCGAGTATCTCACTATCTTTGTTATCGTATCCGACATTCAGCATCTCATTAACTATCATATTAAGATATTTTTCGAGAACCGGGATGATTGCGTTCCTGATTTTCGGATCAGTATTCATTGCCCACCACTCACTGTCGGGATTGTATGCTTTATAAAAATTCTCCGTCTCTACCACTGCGCGTGCCGGATCGTATATATTCCCTTCCATGAATACATCTACAATCTTTTGATGATAATATGGCGCACGATGATCAAGTGGAAATAGCTCAATGAATTTTTCATAAGCCTGGACACCTTCGACATATTGACCGCGATCGTCTGCAAAGATATTACCAAGCGTAATGAAAACTTCCCTACCATAATTCTTAGAGCGGATCGGACGCTCCTCAAGCCAAGTGACCAAACCGTTGACACCAACCTGATCCCATTCACGTGGATCAACGGAAAAACATATTCCAAGATAACGTAAAGCGTCCGGTGAGAAGTCCTTTATCGTGCTCTTAGGTTTCTTTGTGCCATCCTCTTCATAATCCATATCAAGCGTCTTGGCAAAATATTCGGCAGCGTTGGACAGATCACTTATTCGGTAATATCCCCATCCAAGTTTATAAAGCGTTTCAACATAATCTGGTGTATCAGAATATTCCTCTTCAATTCTTTTGTAAACTTCAATTGAACGTTCAATTTTATCTGATCTAGTGAAGTAATAATCTGCAATCCTGCGTAATGCGTTTAGCGTATATTTATTGCCTGGATAAAGCGTAACTAAGGTTTCGAGATAATCTTTGGATGTTTCTTTATCGTTTGGATCATCCATTTCGGATAGTAAGAGAGCTATATTATACAGTGCATCAACACCATATTGTGTATCGGGAAATTGATCGATAATGCACTGATACATATAAAGCACTTTACTAAAATCCTTTACGGGTTGTTTGAGATTGAGATTTCCAGCTTCCGCTTGATTCGTTTCTATCAATTCATTAAGTTTATCCATATATATATCAAGTTCATCACCAAATTCTTCTTCAGCTTCCTGGTACATCAGTTCAGCCAATCTAAAATAAAGGTCAGCTATTATTGATCGTCTGACATGATCATTACGATAATCAGGATCATTAAGTTGTTCTTTAAGCCTTTTATTACCGAGCTTTATAAGTTCCTGCCTATCCTTCCTGATACTTTCCTTCAAATTATTTTTTTCAGACTCGTATTCACTACGAAGCTCGAGTAGCTTTGCATCGTCAGCATTAATAATAATTGCAGCCATCTCAATTTGATCAAGCAATTCCGTTAATTCATTGATTGTACGTATATAAACGGGATAATTAACATCACCTTTTTGCGGTATCTGTCCGCCAACAATATCTACAAGTTTTCCTAATTGCGCAATTATTCTTTCACCATCAATAATATGTTCATCAATTCCAACCGAATCAGCTTGATCGTTTAATTTTATCCAACGGTTCTGTAAATCGTCAGGAAGCAGTTCCAGAGCACGGCTTGCTTTCTCGTTTGAACCGAATAATTTAAACGCATAAGAAACCTGTGTTACTGGTTGTAAAGTAATTGTGAGTAGCAACCACAGTAAAGCCAAGTGATTCACTTTAACTTGCTTTTTTCGCTGAAAAGGCTTTTTTATCCGCAGTATTCGTGGTTGGATACAAATACTTACAGGGGAATTCGGTTTGTTTTCTGTAATTAGTAACATTTTATCACTGACCATCTGAACTGTTATTTTCATTACCTTGCTCAGAAGTACCCGAATTTTCCGGTAACGGTTGCTCTTCAGGTGCATCTTGCTGGGTGTTTTCCATTTCCTGTTCAATTGTGTTATTAGGAGCATCATCTACTTTTATTTCGTCAGGTTTGACGGTTTTTCGATTCAACGAATCGGGAAGTTGAACCTCACTTTCCGACTCAATAACAGATTCATTATTCTGCTGATCCTCGGGATACTCAGTAACCGATTGAGAATCATCCTTTATTTGCTGTTGTTTTTCCGTTGAATCAGGGATACCCGTTTCACCTTCCTCAATAACTCCTTCCTCATTTAATTCCTGATCAATTGATTTTTCATCATCTGAAGTTTCCTGATTATTATCAGGTGTTTCAGGAGTTACTTCTGATTCATCTTCAGTCGTTTGGTCTTCACCTGTGACAGATTCGACGTTATCAGTTTCAATTTCATCATCAGTTCTGCCTTCTTCAGTGGATTCTGTATTCTGTTCCGGGATTTCAGACTCTTCTTCCTCCACTGGTTCTTCCTCAATAATATGATCTTTGGGAGGTTCTTCCAATTTTTCAGGTTCAGCCTCGGTTTCCTCACCAGATGTTGGGGTAACTCCTTCAATTTGCTCAAGCGAATCTTCAAATGCCTCATCAATCACCATTGTATCAGCGAGAGCTTCTCTTTCTTCGAAAGAAATCCACAATGGCACCTTAGGGGCGTAATACGGTTCAGATCCAGGTTCACCGGCGGGAATAATATTTTCAGGTAACTCAGCAAGCTTTTCTTCCACATGTTGACGATCAGCAAGTATCTTATTCAAACGTTGTATATATTGATCGATTTCAGTGATTCTATCCTTGCGCATATATAAATAATCAAATGAAAGCCCCGCAGTTGAATGACGTTGAAAAGCAAACCACATCCAATGATCCAGGTTGCTGTTTGTTTCGACCGGACCAACCTTACCTAAATTCTTACTTACAGACAAGAGTTTATTCTGTACATTCATAAATCCTAGCTCGATCTCACTAAGCTCAAGTTGTAGATCATTATCACCGGAAACATTTGCGCTGGCTAATAATTCTCGAACCGTTACTAATGATTCTTCAGTGGATTGCCATTCCTTATCGAGGCGTACTTTAAGTGAATCACTATATCTGACTTTAAAAAGTTGCTCCTGTTCACGATGAATAAGTGACTTTTGTTGCATACCGTAGCGGATTCCTGATTGCAGTTGGCTGGCTAAGTCAATCATTTTCGTATACATCAGATCATGTTTTCGGGATAATCGGACATCCTCAACATCAAAAAGTTCTTTCTCGATCTCCTCTAATTCAGTAAAAATTTTAGACATTTGTTTTTGTTCATCAAGCATTTCACGTATTAGTGGTGATGATTTCATACCTTCAGTGAGTTTAAGACGATCAAACAGTAATTTTAGTTCGCTACGCAGTTCTTGATATTGATTAAACAGCTCACGCCTGCCTTCAAGAAACAAATCCGGTTCAAGCCTTTGTAACTCACCTATTGCAATAGCAACATTCTTCTTTTCAAAATTTATATGCTGAAAGTCTCGTTGATCATTCATTGCATGTATTACTTCCTCATATTCCTTGACTGCTTCCTCATCTCTACCAAGTAAATCCTCACAATACCCTAATATACAAAAAACCTCATAAAAGAACTGTGATTCCTTGAATGTCTTTAGAAATTTATTACAGATGCCGATAACTCCACCAAAATCGTTGATGTGATAAAGCGACCAAGCTGAAATAATAGCAGCCTTTTCTGAGTATTCATCAATACCTTCAATTTTGCTTAGTTTCTTATTTGCTTCGTAATAATCTCCTCTTAAGTAATCAATATATCCTAACTTCAATGAAGCTTCTTTTTTCGTTTTCTTAGTTGAACCTTTACCTTTAGTTTTTCCTTTGGAAATTAAGCTGTAAAGTGAATCTGCATCACTTAAATTGAGCAAAGCTAACGCACAATCAGCAACAAGTAATTTTGAAACGACAAAATTCTCATATTTGGGTGAGATCTCATCTAACAATTCCTTAGCTTTCTCCCATTTCTGCATCGACATTAAATAACGAGCAGTTAACTCAGTCGTTGCCCAATATTCATCATCCTTATTCTCGTCAATCTCATCTTCATAGTTCGACCAGTATGTTAGTACTTTCTGGTCATCGTCCTCTTCGCCTGAAATTGCAATAAGTCTTTTCAAAGTCAGCTGTCGAGTATGGGATTCATTAGAGTTCTTATACACGTAAATGTAATCATAATAAGCGTTACTATACATTGCTAAACTAAAGAAGCATTCACCGCGGTAAAAAACAACATCAGCCAGATCAAAATAACCATAACGATTGATTAGTTCATTGAAGCGGAGTATTGCTTGCTTGTAATATTCATCACGATAAGACAGAATCGCTGTTTCAAGATCGCGATTGAACATACGATTTCGCTGGGCTATTGTGCCGGTCCGTATTAAATTATCTTTAATGCTTCTGGCTTGAATGTATAAATGGTTGTACTTTTCTTTTTGGAGTTTTTCCCACGTTGCATATTTTATACGCAACGGCGCCTCATCAAGGTCTGCTGGGAGTATATAGAGTGTGTCTTCAGATTTTGACGGATCGAATGGTTCTAAGGCATCAAGAGTATTATTCCAGTCCTCTTTTCGACGCAGGTTAGTTTCTACGCTTATTCCCTGATAAAGCCATACTAAAAAACTTTCCTGATGTAGTACAAGTGATTCAAATTCCATGCTCCTTTTAAATAGGTAAGCACTCGTCTGGATTTGATATTCAGAGGCAGGTAGTATTTTGCTTTTAGGCGTAGTCTGAGCGAGCAGTTGAGTGGAATAAAAGGAGAAAATCATCGCCATCGCAATTATACAAAGCAATAAGCGAAGAATTGACCTCTTGTATAGGTTCATTATGTTGACAATATTCAATTCTATAACCATAATTAATGCTGATAAAACAGCCTTTTCTTTTACCTTATAAGTTACGACTGAATTAGAGGTTAAAATAGCAAAATTAATAAATTACCGCTGATAAAATCATGAATCATATCAAAAACGGCAAATATCAGCTTCAGAATGTAGAAAAACCATAAAATCATACAGGCAGATAACAATATCTGCTGTGTCGTATCTGATCAAAAAGCACTACTCCGTCATTCTGATCGAAGTAAAGAATCGCTTTTCAGTAAAAGTGCTTGATTATCATTAGATTCACCATTTCATTTAGGATACTATTATAATTGGACTTTTCAATCAGGAGTAAAGTATGTTATATTTATACTTATAGGTATTAGGACAATAATCAGTCTGCTATTTGGATAATTCACTTTTGTCAATGTACATGATAATACTATTACCAAAGTATACGTTCTTTTTAATGAAAAATTAGGTCCAAAGCAACTAAATAATTCAAAAAATCAGTCCTTTCGGGATTCTTTTACAGTTTTAATCCGGTTAATTGCTCTATTGAGTGCTAAACGGGCGCGTGCAATATCCAGATCAGTAGCTTTTTTAGATATCCTTCCTAAAGCGCGGTCTCGCGCCGCTTCCGCGCGTTCCAATTCTATTTTATCAGCTTTCTCAGCGGTCTCCGCCAGAATTGTAACACGGTTGCCTAACACCTCAACATACCCTCCGGATGTCGACCATACCTGTTGACCCTGGACTGTATCCAAATAGATTGCGCCGATGCGCAACGAAGTCATTAAAGGCAGGTGACCTGGTAGAACGCCAAAATCACCTTCCGATCCCGGTGCGCGTATATGTTTAACGTTATACTCATCGCGTGTTCCGGCGGGTGTGACAATTGTAACCAATATTGTATCTTGAATCTCAGCCAACTTTCTTACGCTCCTCAGCTCGCTGCAGAACCTCTTCGATATCTCCAGCCATATAGAAATCCTGTTCCGAAATATGATCCAGTTCACCATCCGCGATCATTTTGAAGCTGCGGATAGTTTCTTTCAATGGAACATAAACACCGGGTTTCCCAGTGAAAGCTTCAGCCACAAAGAAAGGCTGTGACAGGAACTTTTGAATCCTACGCGCTCTTTCAACTGTCTGCTTATCCTCATCGGATAGTTCGTCCATACCGAGAATAGCGATAATATCCTGAAGGTCTTTGTAGCGTTGGAGTATTTCCTGAACTTGCTTGGCAACGGCATAATGCTCATCCCCGACAATAATCGGATCCATTATGCGAGATGTAGAATCTAGTGGATCAATTGCCGGGTAAATTCCCATCTCAACGATTTGTCGTGATAACACCGTAGTAGCGTCCAGATGCGAAAATGTCGTCGCTGGCGCTGGATCGGTCAGGTCATCGGCAGGAACATAAATTGCCTGCACTGAAGTAATTGACCCATGCTTGGTTGAAGTGATGCGTTCCTGCAAGGCGCCCATTTCAGTCGCTAAAGTCGGCTGGTAACCAACTGCGGACGGCATACGTCCAAGCAATGCGGATACCTCACTTCCTGCTTGAGTGAAACGGAAGATGTTATCAATGAACAGAAGAACATCCATTCCTGAAACATCGCGGAAATATTCCGCTAGTGTTACACCGGTTAGTCCGACGCGGGCACGACATCCGGGTGGTTCATTCATCTGCCCGAACGACATCGCCACTCGTGATTCCTTCAATGCGTTCATATCAACGGTTTTGGCATCGAAAGATTCATGATCGAAATCGTCACCGTAGTTTACTACACCTGATTCGACCATCTCACGAAGAAGATCGTGACCTTCACGTGTACGCTCTCCAACTCCTGCAAAGACCGAAAAGCCACCATGCTGTTTAGCAACATTGTTAATAAGTTCCATAACAATGACGGTTTTGCCTACACCAGCGCCACCGAATAATCCAATCTTACCACCTTTTGAATATGGTTGAATCAGGTCAATAACCTTGATACCGGTTTCCAGAATCTCGGTCGATGTGTCAAGGTCAATCAGTTCAGGTGGTGGACGGTGGATTGGAAAACGCTGTTCGGCATCAATTGGTCCCAAACCGTCGATTGGATCACCAATAACGTTTATCAAACGTCCAAGCGTTGCCGGACCGACTGGTATGGAAATCGGTTCACCTGTATCGAAAACCTTCTCACCACGCATAAGACCGTCGGTGGTATCCATTGCTATTGTGCGTATCATCCGGTCACCGAGGTGCTGTTGAACTTCGAGTATTAACGCATCCTGATCTTTTCGATCAATGCGCAGGGCGTTATAAAGAGGTGGCAGCTCACCTTCGTTAAAGGCAATATCTACCACAACGCCGATAATTTGTTTTACGTATCCTTCGTTAGGCATAGCTTAAGTTACAGTTTATTTAAGATTTATTCTTTTTATATTTGGTAGATGCGACACTCTTGTCGCATAAACAAAAGATTAATTGTTGTTGTATTTAGCAGATGCGACACTCTTGTCGCATGAACAAAAGATTAATTGTTGTTGTATTTAGTAGATGCGACACTCTTGTCGCATGAACATCAGAATTACATTTCACTGCGAATATGCGACAAGAGTGTCGCATCTACTAAAGTAATCGCATCACAATATGATGTTTCTTTACAATTCCATCAAGCTAATCATCTTACGGAATTCAGGTTCATAAGTTGCAAAATTCTCTTTAGGCATCTCCATCTCGACCCGAACCTGGAATCTGTGACCAATGAAGAGCACTCGGATACCTTCCATACGATGTTTTTCAGTTAAGTAAGTGAAAGTAATAGAACGACCTTCACCTTTCTTGCTGGATATTGTACCCTCATCCATTATTTCAAACTCTTCCATTTCAGTCGGTAGATTACCTCGGAATGATGGAAGTATTTCATTTATGGTGGCATCAGGAGCTAACGGAGTTACTCTTACGGCAATTTTACCTTCCGGTAATATATCCGGTAGAGTGGCTACTAAGTGATCACTGTGATCATCCGATCGATCCCATACTTCCCATTTTTCGGGAAACGTAACCTTAAATTTGAAGCGATCACTCTTATGCTCATAATCACCCCAACCACCGCAACCAGCTAAGAGTAAGAAGCTTCCTGTTAAAAGAAAAACAGTAAATTGTCTGAACAAGATTGATCGCATTACGATCTCCCTATTGATTTAAATATTTCTACTCCAAAGGACTTCCCAGTACCGTAAGTTCCCCGCATTCGAACTCACATACGCACGGAGGTGTATCTATTGTTATAAAATACCTGAGAAAACCTACTTCAAGCACTCAGCACCGCTGACTATTTCAAGCAATTCCTTTGTGATGGCAGATTGTCGTGCTTTGTTAAACAGCAACGTTAAATCATCAACCATCTCTTTAGCATTATTAGTTGCATTCTCCATCGCCGTCATCCGCGCCGCCTGTTCGGCAGCATAAGATTCAAGCATTACCCGCCAAATCTGGATATTAATGTGCATCGGCAGCATCTTATCGAGAACACCCTTTTCATCCGGTTCATAAATGTAGTCAACGTTCTGCAAGGAAGCAGTCATTTCAGAATGAGGTATAATCGGAAGAAGCTGCTCTGAAATAATGTTCTGCTGGGCTACGTTCTTGAATTCGTTATAAACAAGATAAATCCTGTCGAAATCACCGAAATGGTAGTGCGATACTATCTCACCGCCGATTGCTGCTGCTTGTGAGAACTCAAGTTCTTGAAACACACCAGGATAATTATGATATATTTTCACCTCTCGTTTTCTGAGGAAATCATAACCCTTTTTACCAAGTGTAAAAAGTTGAACGTCACTTTCCGGAAATTCAGATAGCACCTGCTGGGTCTTCCGACATATATTCAGGTTGAAGCTGCCACAAAGCCCTCGATCTGACGTTACAGTAACAATACCGATACGCTGTGGATCCCGAACTTCCAATAAGGGATATTTTTCAGCGCTTGTTCTGGCAGCAAGAGAGGCTATAACATCGCGTAGTTTCCAAGCGTAGGGACGAGCATTCTCCATATTCTCCTGTGCTCGTCTCAATCTCGCTGCTGCTACCATTTTCATAGCGCGCGTAATCTGCGCTGTGTTCTTGACACCGACTATACGTCGGCTTATCTGTTTCAGTGATGGCATTTATCTTACGCTGCGTTGATATTGCTTGTGAATCCCTGCATAAATTGCTCGCATGCTTTACTGAGCCTTTCTTCAAGGTTCTTATCCAACTTCTTGTGGTCGTCAATATCCTTCAGTATATCGGAATGAACGTCGCGCATCCTCCGCAGGAATTCATCTTCACAACGCTTGACATCCGAAAGAACTATTGAATCAATAAATCCTTTGCTCGCTAAGAATAACACAGCAACCTGCTCTTCAAACGGATAAGGAACATATTGTCCTTGCTTGAGAACTTCGGTCAACCTTTCACCACGTATCAACTGCGCTTGTGTGGCTTTATCGAGGTCAGATCCGAACTGAGCGAACGCCTGAAGTTCACGGAACTGAGACAGATCAAGTCGCAATGATCCTGCAACCTGTCGCATTGCCTTATATTGTGCATTACCACCTACTCGTGATACGGAGATACCAACGTTGATTGCCGGACGAACTCCTGAGTAGAAGAGTTCCGGTTCAAGATAAATCTGTCCGTCTGTGATTGAGATGACATTAGTCGGGATATACGCTGACACATCACCCATCTGGGTTTCGATAATCGGCAAAGCAGTAAGCGAACCACCACCTTTATCTTCCGACATCTTGGCTGCACGTTCCAAAAGTCTGGAGTGAACATTGAAGATGTCTCCTGGATAAGCCTCACGTCCGGGTGGTCTGCGCAACAGTAATGAAAGTTGGCGATATGCCCAGGCATGCTTGGTCAGGTCATCATAGACAATCAAAGCATGTCGTCCAGAATCACGGAAATATTCACCGATTGCAGCGCCGGAATAGGGCGCCAGGAACTGAATCGGCGCCGGTTCATCCGCAGTCGATGATATCACAATAGTGTGATCCATAGCGCCATGATCTTCAAGGGTTTTGATAACTCTGGCAATAGTTGAGCCTTTCTGACCAATAGCAACATAAATACATACTACGTCCTGACCCTTTTGGTTGATGATTGCATCGACACCAACCGCGGTTTTACCGGTTTGACGGTCACCGAGGATTAACTCACGCTGTCCGCGACCAATTGGGATCATTGAGTCGATTGCCTTGATACCTGTCATCAGCGGTTCTTTAACCGGCTGGCGTAATATTACACCAGGAGCTTTCTTCTCAACCAAATTGAATTGTTTGGCTTCAATCGGACCTTTGCCGTCAAGGGGAAAACCGAGCGGGTTTATTACACGTCCTAACATCTCTTCCCCGACAGGGATTTGAACGACGCGTCCGGTGCGTTTAACCTGGTCACCCTCTTTAATGAGCTTATCTTCCCCAAACAACACTACGCCAACGTTGTCCTCTTCAAGGTTCATCGCCATTCCGAAGACATTGTTGGGAAATTCGATCAGCTCGCTGGACAGACAGTTCTCAATGCCGTAAATACGGGCGATACCGTCACCGACCATGATGACTTCACCTACTTCAGCCATATCGGAACTAACTTCGTAACCTTCAATCTGTTGTTTAATTAATCTGGTTATTTCTTCAGGTCTTATCTGCATATCTTTCCTGCTTTAATGCGCTTTTTAATTGTTGTATTGCTGTATTGCGTTGCTGCCAAGTTTCAATCCCGAAGCTTCGAGATGAATTATATCGCTCTTTCAGATCTGTTCACTTTATCAAGCAGCATTTGCCCGCTTTCAAAACTTATTTTTATGGCGCCGCCCAAAATTGCTGCTAATACATGCATATATATTGTCATATAACGACTTTTTGGATCCGGGTCAATCCAAACTATATGTGATGGATTAATCCATACTGTTTTCTTAGACCGATATAAATTGACTTCTAATAGCATATTCTCTTGCATATCTTGCTCTGTTATTTTAATAATGTAACTTTACTGATATTGTTAAAATTTGACGACTTAAGCTGAATAAAAGCTGTAAGTTACAACGCAATAATTATAATGCGCATCAACTTGCTCACTTTCTCACTTGCTCACTTGTCAACTTAACAGATCGTCCATGCTTAATAACATAAGCCGCAAAGCTCGCAGGCTCAGCGTCAGTCAGCGCCTGTGCGGGGAAGAAATGCAATTCGATGTCGTATCCTTCTTTCATTCGAATATCGGAACTTGTCCTTAATTCCTTTTTAATATCCCATTTTTCCAATCCCTCGATGAAGACTCCGATATCAATATCGCTCCACTCATCTGCTCGTCCATCTAAATAAGACCCAAACAAAAATGCCCTAACTACCGAAGCATATTCAGAAAGAGTAGATACTGCCCTTTGGGCGCGTTTTTCTACTTCTGATAAAGTAAGTCTGACAGCCATTCAAACATCTCCTTCATTTTATTGAAAGCTTCATCTGCCATTTGAGCATTCACCTCATAAGCAGCCTTTTCCATTCGTTCAGGATAACGCGTTTTTAAGTAAAGAGTAGTTAAATCATTAACAAATTCCATCTGATCCTTCGACATATCGACAAATGCCAATTCCGCCAGTCGTGCAAGATTGTGACTACGCGGCGGCATTTCGTTAGTGCGCTCTGAAATAATAGCCTTGAGCGCCTTCTCGATGGCTTGTTGGCAACAGAACAGTACATATAGATAGCGACCTGTGTCAAGCATTGCGTTGGCTGTACCAAGATCATACTGTGCCTTTTCGATCCAATGCTGTGTGCTATTGGTCATTGGTTACTTTATGCCCTTTAACTATCTGCTTTAATATACAATAAATATACATAAAATGAATTGTTTCATTGTTTCATTGTTTCATTGTTAAAATCATTCACGTTTTGAGGCACTCGGATAAATTCAATATCCTTTTGACTTACATTAATATCGGCAAGTCGTTTTATTGTAAAAGCAATTGCTGATGGCAAAACATCAATCCCTATCCAGCGCCTTCTAAGTTTCTGTGCGACAGCCAACGAAGTTCCACATCCGCAGAAGGCATCTAATATAAGGTCGCCTTCATTTGATGATGCTTTGATAATCCTTTCCAGCAATGCTTCCGGTTTCTGGGTGGGGTAGTTAATTCGCTCTTTTGATACATTTATTACAGCCTTTATTTCCCACCAGTCAACCGGCAATACGTCTGCATAATATCTTCCCTGGTCATCCTTTTTGTCGGTAAAGAAAGGTTTCTTATAATATATCCTTTCTTTAATCGGTTTAAAACTGTAATTGCCTGATTTTGTATAGAAATAGATACTATCGTGTTTTCTGCTCCACCTCTTCTTTGAAGCTCCACCGGTTCGGTAGCACCAGATATTCTCATTTTGAAAATTGCTCTGCCCGAATACCTCGTCGCACATAACTTTCAGATAATGCCCAGCATGCCAATCGCAATGCAGATAAAAAGAACCGGTAGGTTTCAGCACACGATGAAGTTCCATCACTCGTTGCTTCATCCAGTCAACATAGACGTTTACTCCACCTTCCCACTTGTCTTTAAAACTGGTTATCTCAGCTTCATCACCCCAAGTTATTTCATAATTCCGATTGCTGAAAAACGGTGGATCCACGTAAATCAGATCCACACTCTCCCTCTCCATCTCAACCAGAAAATCTAAGTTATCACCACAGAAGAGTTTATTCTTCTCGGATTTCATTTAGTTAATCAGTGTTGCCTTTAACTTGTTCAGCCGCCCACGCAGACTGCCGTCAATGACAGTATTACCGACTTGAGCGCGGACTCCACCGAGCAAGGAAGGATCAACCCTCCGTTCTAATACTAACTTGCTGCCTAATCGCAACTCAAGTGTGGTTTTTACCTTCTCAAAATCCGCATCTTCAAGCGGAACGGCAGACTCAACAATACCCGGTGTAATCCCACGATGAATATTCAGAAGTTCCATGAAGAGACTATACGCGGATTTTAATACTTCCGGACGGTTTTTATCTATTACTACTTTGACAAAATTCATCGAATAATGTGAGAATTCCGTGAATAGTTTCTCAATTAAGCCCTTTTTTAATTGCCGGATGATAGACGGATCCACCAGGAAGCCTCGTAGTTCCTCAGATTCTGATAATGTCCGGTCAAGCAACTCAAGATCGTTATTAATACGATCTATCTGGTTGTTTTCCTGAGCTACCTCAAATAGAGGCTGGACATATCGCCTAGCAAGGCTGCCGCCACTCAATTTGGGCTCTCCATAAGGCTCTCACTAACAAGACGGCGATGATCCTCTGAATCAAGGGCTTTACCGATTATCTTCTCTGCCGTAACAATCGCCAAACCTGCTACTTCGTTGCGGATTTCATTAATAGCAGCTTGGCTTTCAAGGTCAATCTGTTTCCGCGCTTTTTCAAGCAGCGCTTCTGCATCAGCCTGATATTTAGCCTTAAGCTCCTCACCGATACGCTCAGCATCCTCGCGGGATTTGGCTACTATCTTCTGGGCTTCTGACTGGGCTTCTGCTAATTGTTTGCGATACTCTTCAAGAGAGCTTTCCGCTTTTTCGCGGGCTGTTTTTGCTGTATTAATATCATCCTTGATACCCTTTTCCCGTTCATCGAGAGCCTTCAGAATGGGTTTCCAGGCAGCTTTATTAAGAATATACAGCAATATTACAAACGAGATGATCGTCCAGATCATCAAGCCTGGATGTAGATCCAGCATAGTTTTATATCCGTGCTTGGGTTAATAATTCTATTGTAGTTTAGTATTATAAATTGCTAACTACTAATGGAAATTTTCGTATTAACTATTATTAAATATTCGCACTATATGCTGCCATCCCAAATTTTCAGAATGACAGCACATAGACAAACTCAGCCTACTTCAAATTAAGCAGCAAGCATATCACAGAACAGAGCAGTGCGATACCCTCGATCAAAGCCGCTGCGATAATCATAGCGGTTTGAATCTTGGCTGCAGCTTCCGGTTGACGGGCGATGCCGTCCATAGCGCTGGCTGCTATGCGTCCGATACCGAGCCCGGCGCCAATAGTGGTCAATCCGGCGCCGATACCGGCGGATAGATATGCAAGTCCGACGTCGCCGAGTTTAGCTAAGAATAAAAGCATTGGTTTATTTCCTCCGATGTAACGGTTTTAGATTTATTTTATATATTAATTTTCCTGACAGAGTTGACGTAATTTCCTTTTAATACAAATATCACTAAAATCACCTGGATTAAAAGTCAATAAAGCATCAATCTTAAGCTGTGTGTCTTTAAGCGCTTCTCTGATGACGCGATCAACTAAGCTCAAATCCCAATCGCTATTGGAACATGAACGAGTAGCAAATAAGCAATTATCTCGATAGTATTTATCATCTGCAAATTCTAATAATTCCCTTCTTTCCAAATGTAATAATAATTGGTCAAATTCAATAATGTAACGTTTAATAAATCTTGTATTAATCACTTCGTAGAGAATTGGCCAAATAATAATAAGTTTATTCGACGCCTGTTTTGGGTCAATATATTTATAAAAGGTGTCAACAGCAATTTGATGTCTTTTTGTTTCTCTTGGTTCATATAATGAGTAGAGAAAACCACTATCAACACATATATTCATTCCATCAGATCCTCAACATCCTCTTCCACCTCAGCATACCCAAACCATGGAGGTTTTTTCTTCCTTTTCCCCAATATGAATTTTCCTTTTATACTGCCTATTTCTGGTTTCCAAACCAGATAGATTCGTGCCCCGGTATTTAGGATTTCCTCTAATTCATCCTCTATTTCCTGAGGTGACATATCGCTTAAAAATGTTGCAACTGATTCACCACATTCTTTTGCATTAACATTATCCAACCACTCATATAACTCATTATAATGACCCCTTAGTCCAAGATCATACGATAGCCAGTATCTCATATAACCTCCCTCAGTGTTTTGTAATAATCAGATGCAATTAATGACTCGGATGCATAGTCATTGAAGTAAACAGCACTGTCAAAATTGTAAAGATAAACGCCTGTAAGTGGGCAATAAAAACCTCAAGTATAGAAACGAACAGCACACCACCAATCGGCAAAGGGGCGATAATGTAACTCTTCGCCATAAAGATCAATCCAAAGAAGGCAAGTATAACAGCATGTCCTGCTACCATGTTGGCATATAAACGGATGCACAGTGCAAACGGCTTGGTAAACATACTGATAATCTCAACCGGAATCATAATCGGTATAACAAAGGCGGGTATACCCGAGGGAATCATAGCTTTGAAATGCTTGATAGGACCGTTCTTGATGATGCCCATTCCTTGAATCATTATAAAGGCGATAATCGCAAGTCCCGCTGTAACGTTGATATTACCGGTTGCAGTATGCCCTGAGGGTATTTGCCCTAATAAATTACAGGCTAAAATAAAGAAGAATACTGTAAGGAAGAACGGCAATAGCGGTCTGCCATCCTTCTCGCCCATATTTGGATAGACAATCTCATCACGGACAAATAAAATATACACCTCAAGCAATTGGGCAAATTTGCTTCCAAACAATCTCCCACCGCGAAAGGAAATCGTAAAGCAGAGAAACAACACTAAACCCGCTAACCACATAAAGATCACAGGCTTTGTAATAGACATGTCAATCCCAAACAACTCAAACTGCAAGGCATCGAGCGAAAATTTCATCCACCCGTGTTTAGTTGGAACGGGGATCTCTATCTTATCCATTTCAGTAAGGTGATGAATTATAAAATCCTTATCATCACCATGACCTTCGCCGTGCTCAGCATCGCTCGAAGCAATTGTTACAAGCGGAAAGAATAGTATCAATCCCGCTATTAACATTGTGACTAACGGCTTGATTTGTTTATTTTGGCATACAACTGAATGTACTGTTGAAGAAATCTGTTTTATCATACGAGATTATGATTTATTTAGTGTTTTCCTTATTCGCCCAGAAATATAATGATTCACATACTTGAAATGCAAATACAAATACCAGACAACTGACCGTAAAGCTAATTAATTCCCAACCGGATTTTGTCAACGCCCACCAGACACCGAATAAAAGAACGCCTAATTTGAAGAAGAACCCTCCAACGAAGGTTATCATTATTCTTTTCATTTCACCGGAACGCATTGCTAGCACTAACAAGAAAAATACCGGCAATACAGCAAGCGAAGCAAGAACTATACCAGCAAGTTTTACCAAATTAATTCCTAAGTCACCAACAAAAAATGTGATGATCGCAGCCCCAATCAAAACTGCCGCCATATATTTCGATGATTTACCCATTTACTTGCCCTTCTTCATCCTCTTCTTCACTCTTCTTCTGCAATTTGTTGAGCGTTTGTACCAGATAAATAAATCCCCCTGTCGCTCCTGTAAAGGCTCCAGCTAATGTAAGCAACGGCATAGTCCCAATTTTACCATCCAACCAGTAACCTAAGAAAAAACCTGCCAATATTGATACTGCTAGTGTCATTCCTAAATGAGTATAACCGGCGGCAACGTTCCAGATTCTATCTTGTGGCATTTTGATTACTTCTTAAATCCTGCAAATAAATCCCTGCTTTGTAATAATTCTACTCTTAGAAGGTCATATTCTTTTGAATCAATTCTTTATTAACAAATTCCAACGTATTGTTAAGCTTTTCAATGTTTTCAGGGAATATTGGTCTCATAGCGCCGAAAGCTTCTCTTAATTTACCATCTTCAGAAGATTTGAACTCACTATTAGCGAACCAATCCACACAAGGAGTCTCCCATTTAAGATTATCTTTGAATGGAGGTCTGTAATTAATCCATACTTTTGATTCGGTAACATCAAAGCCAAAAGCTGCCGATGGGCTCATAAAAACACCGATCCAATCCGCCCATTCATACCAGTTCGCTGCTTCATCAACAGCATTACCAACAAATATATTTCTACCTTCATCTATTATATAATCGCCAAATACGACAGCGCCCCTCATTGGAATTCCACGTTGTATAGATAGAGGAATGATATATGCACAGAGTTCACCGTGAAGCTCTAACGCTGTTTGTTTTTCAGAAATTCCTGATTCAGTAAATATTGCGATTGAATCCGAAATACCAATAACTTGTGTATTAAGAGCAGTATGTTCATCTGTTATTCGTCTAAGCCCTTTATCTAATTTATCTGCTTTTGTCTGAAGATCCTCATTAAGTTGCCCAAGCATCTGAATTGGATCTTTTTCCCTGTGTAAAATACCTTTCCATCCCAAAACATCTAGAAATGTTACTGCGCCCGTTTTTATGGTTCTTTTGGTTCTTTTGGTAATCCTCATTAAGCTATCCCTTCCAATACTCCTTTTCGAGGTGCTAACTTTTCAATTTTACTTATCCACTCAGCAATATCATCTAGAGCCTTCTGCACTTGTTCTTTAGTTAAACCTTCGTCTTTTGCTTTAAACCAAATTTGCTCTATCCAATCTTCCAACTGTTGGGGGTATTGAATTGAATCGTGTTGAAGATTCCTGTATAAAATAGGAAATCCTGACCTGTCACATTGACCTTCAATACCGAAATAATTTATATACCAGCCTATATCGGTGCGTTTCAAACGATAAACATCCTTATAACCCAAACGATCTGAATACACTTTAAACTCAAATTCTTCCCCAATTGTTACATCCACAGGTTCAACATTAGCATTAACATCCTCAAGAAAAGCTAACAAATCTTCAACTGGATGAATATGGTTGTAAAACTCTAGATCGGTTGGATCAACACCTCTGTTTTTTAATATATATTTATTATGCACAGGCTCGTTACCGGCATCCTTAAGTTCAATATGAAGCTGATGTGCTTTCTTTGCCATTTCATTGACTAGATTTGTAATACCTCTAGTTTCGCGTCTATCAATCATATCAAGTGCTTTATCGATATCTGTTTTAATGTCATCTCTGAGCTTTTCTTGCTCTGGTGTTAATTCAACTTTAGACATAACCCCTCCAAAATATTTGATTCACTTATTGTGAAAAATAACATTTATTCGTCACTTAAAGTAATCTTACGAGGTGGATGGTTCGCAGAGGTCTGTCCACCTTCGCCCATATCACTCAAACCATTAAACACAGCGCCCTCTTCAACAACAAGTTTGATGGTTTTAAGATCACCCTGAAGAACTGACGTACGTTCCAATACCGTCCTTCCGGAAGCGATGATCTTGCCTGTAATCTTGCCACCAACGATAATGTCCTTTGCCGAGATATTCCCTTCTACAGTACCGCTGTTTCCGATAGTTATGGTCTCCGAAGACTCTAACTCACCTCTTACTTTACCGTCAATCCGCATGGACTGCTTGACAGTTAGCCTGCCTTCGAAATCGGCATCGGGACCGATTATCGTTGAAAGTTCAGTAGGTCCCGACCTGTTCATACCTGATTTAGCCAAAGTTTATTCTCTATATTCTATTTTATTGAACCAGAAAGATCTACGATAATTGAGATTAATAACAACAAAAGCCCCAATCCCAAAAAGATTATCCTTGCATAAGGTATCTCAAATGGGAGAAACCCTTGAAAAAATGCTATCAGCAACATCAATCCAGCTAACCTTGCCCAGATTTTACCTATTGAAGAAAATCTATGTGTTCTAAAGCTTCGGATTGGTAGTGAACCTGTAAGCAGAAGATAACCACCGAGAAAAGCTGTGAAAATTCCTAAAAACATAATCTATGAATCATCGTTATTATTATCCTGCACAAATTCCATCGGATCAACCGGAACACCATCTTTCCATATTTCAAAATGTAAATGCGGGGCACTGGATTGTCCGGTTGTGCCAAGTAATGCTATTGGCTCACCACGGCGAACTTCATTCTGAACTGACTTTAGGTTTAAAAGATTATGTCCGTAAAATGTTAAATAACCGTTTCTATGCGCTATGATGATGCACTTGCCGAAGTATGGTGTCCAACCGGAAAAAGTTATCCTGCCTGCAGCGGCAGCCACGATAGGTTCACCTGTTTTTCCTGCAATATCAATCCCCAGGTGACTACGTTCAGGAAAGAGATAATCCTGATGAAATCCTTGGGAAATGAACCCTTCGGCAGGCATACAGGTCGGCATACTATACGCCATAATACGTTCAACGGCATAAGAATCACCACCGAGCAGGAAATCTGCATCCTTAGCAAAATCACCATCTCTTAACGTTGCCTGCGCATTCAGTAATGTATCCGAGTAAGATAATCGTCCTACATCAAGATGCCCACCAAGCGACCTGATAATTTGAGCTAATATCTGACGGCTTTGTTCAACCTCTCTTGCAACCCGAATTATTCGTTGATTTTCGATCTCAAGTTGCTCATTCTTAGCATTAAGACGATCGTAATCCAATGCACGTTGGGCAATCCTTGAATAACTTAATACGCCGGCTATTAAAGCCAGTATAATTATACCTGCTATAACAGCAAAAAACTTAAGCCAGAATACTGATAACCTATAGCGTTTTGTGTCGCCACCTTTGTCAGGTACTATTATAATATTCAGACGACTACTCATACATATTTCCCGACACCCTTTTCCTGACAGACAAATAGAATCTGAAATTTATCACTTTATAAACCATAAATCAACCCTTTGCTCAATTTTTTCACATTCTTACGCAACCATTCACTTAAAGCTAATGAAGCGCTAACTGAAACATTTAATGATGCTACTTTACCCAACTGCGGTATTCGTACCAGATGATCACAACGCTGCTTTACCAGTCGCGAAATACCTTTTTCTTCATTACCAACAACTATACCAATTTTCCCAATTAAGTCAATATCCCAAATAACATCCTTTCCTGTTGAGTCAAGTCCGTAAATCCAATAGCCATTTTTCTTCATTATGTCTATTGTTCTGCTCAAATTTGTTGCCAGCGCTGTTGGCAGCCACATTGCAGCACCCGCAGATGCTTTAACTGTCAATGGCGTAATTCCAGCAGATCTGTCCTTCCGCAGTACTATTCCACCAGCGCCCAAAACCTCAGCAGATCGGATGATTGCACCAAGGTTTCGAGGATCTTCCACACCGTCAATAATTATTACAGGACGAGGAAAATCTTGGGATATCTGATCGAGCAGTTCAACAATATCCAACATTCGAGGTTGAAGATAGTATGCTGCTATACCCTGATGATTTCCACTGTCGGTTATCCGATCAAGTTCCGTCCGGCTTGAAGAAATCATCCGAATACCTTTGGTTTCAGCAGTTGATTTCAATTTTATGAAAATCTCACCGCTGCCGCTGGCAAGAAAGAAAATCTCGGTCACGTCAAAACCGGTCTCTAATAATTCAGCTACCGCTCTACGTCCAAAAGCTATCTGCTTGGGCAATATTATCTACTCAATCTTTTGTTTAATATATATATTATTAAGCATTCCCGAAAGGAATGAATGTGAATAGTGGTGGGTGAAACCCACCGGATTAAATTGCAAACCATTAACGACCACGAAGGAGTCGAATAATATATGGCTTTGTAATTCCCGTTTATTCAACCCCTTCGTGGTATTTGCAGTAATTCAACTGTTTTAATATTAACAGACATAAATGTTTATACTACTGATGCTCCATTGATATTTTACCTTTAAAGTAATCTATCGTCCTTTGTATTCCATCTTCTAATTGAATCTTCGGCTCCCAATCCAATATTTGCTTCACTAAATTTATATCCGGACATCGCCTTATCGGGTCATCCTTAGGCAGAGGTTTATAGGTTACAGAACAATTTGATCTTGTAATTTCCTTAATAACATATAGCAATTCCAGAACGGTGACCTCATGAGGATTTCCCAGATTGACAGGACCTTCACTATAATCACAGTTCATTAGACCAACCAACCCATCGATCATATCGTCAACATAACAAAAAGAGCGAGTCTGCGTTCCATCACCATATATTGACATCTGTTCATCGCATAATGCCTGGATAATAAGATTCGATACAACCCGTCCATCACTAATTGCCATTCGCGGTCCATAAGTATTGAATATCCTGGCAATACGTACATCAACGTTATTTTGTCGTTTATAATCCATACACAGCGTTTCTGCAGCTCTTTTTCCTTCATCGTAGCAACTTCTTAAACCAATAGGATTAACATTACCCCAATAATCTTCAACTTGAGGATGAACTTTCGGATCCCCGTACACTTCTGATGTAGACGCCTGCAATATACGAGCTTTCACACGCTTGGCAAGCCCAAGCATATTTATTACTCCCATTACTGACGTCTTAATTGTCTTCACAGCATTATATTGATAGTGAACAGGCGAGGCAGGGCAGGCAAGGTTGTAGATTTGGTCAACTTCAAGGTAGATTGGTTGCACTATGTCATGCCTAAGCATTTCAAAGTTCGGATTTGATAGTAAATGTTTGATGTTATCCTTGGAGCCGGTGAAGAAATTGTCCAGACAGATTACATCATCTCCATCTTTCAATAACCTGTCACACAAATGACTGCCTAAGAAACCGGCTCCACCGGTAATAAGTATTCTTTTCAAACCTGTCCCACTCCATAATAGACAAACCCAAGCTCCTGCATTCGTTCAGGTTTGAAGAGATTGCGACCATCAAAGATGACAGGGTTGCGCATTAGTTCAAGCATTTTTTCAAAGTTTGGGCGTCGAAACTCATTCCATTCAGTCGCCACTACTAATGCATCAGCTTCTTTCAATGCAGCAAAGCTGTTGGAAACATAAATAATCTTATCACCGAATAAACGACGTGCATTCTCAATTGCCTCAGGATCATAAGTGACAATCTCAGCGCCAGCTTGAAGAAGGAACTCTATTATTTCCAAAGCGGGGGATTCGCGCATATCATCTGTATTTGCCTTAAATGATAATCCCCATAGAGCAAAGCGAAGACCGCGCAGATTGTTATTAAAATGATTGCGAATCTTTGCAGGCATAAATTGTTTTTGAATCTCATTAGTAGCAACAGCCGCGCTAACAACCTGTAATTCCAGGTTGTTCTCCTTCGCTGTATAAAGCAAGGCTCGCAAATCCTTTGGAAAGCAAGAACCTCCAAACCCAATTCCGGGATGCAGAAAAGCTGACCCGATACGCGTATCCGTTCCGATACCGCGCCTGACATCACCGATATCGGCGCCAACCAATTCGCATAACCGTGCGATTTCATTGATGAAGGATATCTTGGTAGCCAGAAAAGCATTAGCTGTATATTTGGTCAATTCCGCTGATTCAACCTTCATCGTTATCATCGGGTGTCCGGTACGAACAAACGGGGCGTAAAGGTCGGTAATTACAGCCTCAGCGCGTTTGCTATCACAGCCAATAACTACACGGTCAGGTTTCATAAAATCATCAACGGCAGCGCCCTCTTTAAGAAATTCCGGATTTGATACAACGTCAAAATCATAATCGGTCAATTCGGAAATAACTTGTTTCACCTTAGCAGCCGTACCTACAGGTACAGTTGATTTATCAACGATAATCTTATAATCATTAATACCTTTGGCTACTGTTGCAGCGGCAGTTAGCAAATGATGAAGATCTGCCGAGCCGTCTTCGTCCATAGGTGTTTGCACTGCCATAAAAATAACCTTACTTAGTGAAACTGCTTCTATAGTATCAGTAGAAAAAGTAAGCCTGTCTTTGGCAATATTGCGTTTTACTAGTTCATCCAAGCCAGGCTCGTATATCGGTACAACGCCCTGTTTAAGCTGTTTAATACGTTCGATATCAATATCAACGCAAATAACCTCATTGCCTGTTTCAGCCAGGCAGGCGCCTGCAACGAGACCCACATAACCGGTTCCAATAACTGCAATTTTCATTATTACTCTCCTGTTCCAACCATCAGGCTATCAGCATGACGCAATGTCTCAAATGTTCCTGCATCCGTCCACCAACCTTCAAAGAAGCCATAAGTCATTTTACCACTTTGAATATAATGGTTGTTAACATCGGTAATTTCATATTCACCTCGTCCGGACGGTTTTAAAGTCTTAATGACGTTGAATACTTCCTTATCGTAGAAATACACTCCGGTAACCGCCCAATCTGACTTAGGCTTCTTTGGCTTTTCTTCAATTCCAATGACCTGATCGCCATCTAATTCCGCAACACCAAAGCGATGTGGATCCGGTACATTGCTAAGTATTATCTTTGCGCCTTCACCTTGGACTGAGAAATCTTTGGTGAAATCAACAATTGAATCCTCAAATATGTTATCACCGAGGATAACAGTGATATTATCACCATGGGCAAAGTTTTCACCTAAAGATAACGCTTGGGCTATCCCTCCGGCTTCATCCTGAACTTTATAAGTGAAACGACAGTCAAATTCTTTACCGCTGCCAAGTAACCTTACAACATGATCCAGATGTTCGACTCCGGTAACGATGAGGATTTCAGTAATCCCCGCTTCTATCAGTTTACTGATCGGATAATAGATCATTGGCTTGTTGCCTATAGGCAAAAGATGCTTATTTGTGACTTTAGTCAGTGGAAACAGACGACTGCCGGTTCCACCAGCAAGGATTATTCCCTTCATAGTATATACTCCGTTTTGTTATCTAAATTGTAATAGCAAAATATATCTGCTTTGCTTTAACAAGTCAATACACTTAATTACAGTAATCATTTTGTTTTAAATTTATCTTGAAATAGCGCAATCCGGGAATAATATATAGTGTAATCCGCTCAAGCAAGCTTGAGCACTCCGGTGTGATCGCAGTATAATGTTTATCTTTCATTCTTGGTTGAGTCGCTACTGACATGGTTTTATCTTAAAAAGATAATCTATATAAATCAACCCATCTTTAAAACTTCGACCAATAATTCTGACTTTTTTTTCAAAATCCTTAATTTCCTCTGCTTCATCAGGTCGAAAAGTCCTACTGCCCCGCTCCCATTTCTGTTCAGCGAATCTCGCTATGCTTTTAGAGATTTCATAAAGCCTAATACCTCTTAATGCACTGATAAACAATGCTTCCGGATATTGATTTCTCAAACCTTCAAGCAAAACCGGATCATTAACTATATCAACCTTGTTGAATATAAGAATCTGGGGTGTACTATCCAGTTCAAGCTCTTTTAACACCTCTTCAGTTCGTGCGAATTGCTCCTCCCAGTGCGGATGTGCAAGGTCAACAATATTGAGGAATAAATCCGCTTGATGTGATTCCTCCAGCGTACTCCGGAAGGATGCGACAAGGTCTACAGGCAGTTTGCGGATAAATCCTACCGTATCAATTAGGAGTATTTTCTTACCGCTGTCCAATCGTAATGAGCGAACGGTTGGATCAAGTGTAGCGAAAAGTCGATCCTCGACAAAAGCATCTGCGTGGGTTAGAGCATTCAATAAAGTTGATTTACCGGCATTGGTATATCCAACCAGAGCTACTTTGAAAAGGTGATGCCTTCGTTTACGACGTGTTGAACGAGCATTCTCTATCCGTTTCAACTCCTTACGAAGCTGCCCGATTCGTTTGCCGATAACCCGCTTGTCAACCTCGAGCTGAGTTTCACCAGGACCTCTAAAGCCAATGCCTCCCACCTGCCTAGATAGATGCTGCCAACGCCCGGTCAAGCGTGGCTTGAGGTATAGTAATTGGGCAACCTCAACCTGAATGCGGGCTTCTCTTGTTTTAGCGCGTTTAGCGAATATATCCAGAATCAATCCAGAGCGGTCAATCACCTTGCAGGAAACCTGTTTTTCGAGGTTTCTAACCTGCGCAGGGGTCAGATCATCATCAAAAACCAACAGATCAATATCATTAGCTGTAACCTGTCCGGCTAACCATTTTACTTTACCAGTGCCAACGAAAGTAGCTGGATCCGGATATGGTCTGTTCTGAACAAGGCGATGAAACACAATGCCTCCGGCAGTATATACTAACTGTTCAAGCTCATCCAGATTATCACTAACCTCCCAGGACGGCACACCTTTACGCTGAACGCCGATTATAATTGATTTTTCTAAGTGTTCTTCTGGCACGATAGAATATTAATAGTTTTCAGATCCCCATAAAAACAGGTTTCATTGTTCCATTGCTTCATTGTTAGATTGTTAGATTGCTTGGTTGTTATATAGTAACAATGAGACAATTTAACAATGAGACAATGAATCTGCACTAATGATGAAACAACCTTACCCCCGTTATCGCCATCGCCATCCCATAATCATTACAAGCCTCTATTATTCCTTCATCAGCTATAGAACCACCCGGTTGTGCGACATACTTCACACCACAACGCGAAGCCCTGTCAATATTATCCCTGAACGGGAAAAAACCATCTGATGTCAGTGACACTCCGTCAAGTCCTTGCAACCATTTACGTTTCTCATCCCCGCTCAACCGTTGTGGTACAAAATCAAACAATTCCCGCCACACTCTTTCTTCTGCAGGAGTTAAATCATCGCGCAAAAATTGATCGACACCATTGTTTTTATCAGGACGTTTTACCTTTTTTCTAAAGGGTAAATCCAACGCTGCCGGATGTTGCCGAAGGAACCAGTTCACAGCCTTTTCCGATGCTAATCGTGTACAGTGAATTCGTGATTGCTGCCCGGCGCCGTTGCCGATAACCTGACCGTCATAAGTAAGGCAGACCGAATTGGATTGACTATATTTTAGCGTTACCAACCCTACGATTAAATCACGCTGTGCCGTTTCAGGAAGCTCCCTATTAATAGTAACGATATCATTCAAATGTTCATAGCTCATAACGAGGTTATTTCTTCTCTGCTCGAATGAAACCCCGAACACTTGACGAGTCTCCTGATAAGGTGGTTCATAATTGGTGTTGATCCGGACTACAGGATATTTTCCCCCCTTCTTCTTACGCAGAATTTCGAGAGCTTCCGGTTCAAACGCCGGGGCTATCACTCCATCTGAAACCTCACGGCGCAGCAGCTTAGCGACGCTGACGTCCACCTCATCGCTAAGCGCCACCCAATCCCCGAAGGAAGACATCCTGTCAGCACCGCGAGCGCGGGCATAAGCTATCGCCAACTCAGAAAGTTCCATACCATCAACGAAGTAAGCTTCACGGAGCCTATCGGAAAGAGGCACATAAACAGCAGCCCCTGCCGGACTGACGTGCTTGAAAGAAGCCGCAGCAGGCAATTTCAGAACTGAACTAAGCTCATTAACAAGCTGCCACGAATTAAGGGCGTCTAACATGTTTATATAACCAGGCTCGCCATTGAGCACTTCCACGGGAAGTGATCCTTCTCTATCATAGATTCGCGCCGGTTTTTGATGAGGGTTACAACCGTATTTAAGTTGAAGTTCTTTAGCGCACAAGGGGGTCTCCTTTTGGTCTTTTGTCTTAGGTCTTTAGTCTTTGGTCTTTGGATGTATACTTATCAACAAGTATCACGGGCGTCACTACCTTCAAGGATTTTTTAATCACAACATCACAACATTACTACATCAAGCATCACTTCACTAAAACAATCTTCCTGACATAACAAAAGTCTTTTGCTTCCATTCTAATATAATATAGTCCGGTTGGCGCAGTCTCAGCAAACCAGATAGCTGTATAATGACCGGCTTTTTGGTAATCATCCTTCAAGGTCGTCACTAAGCGTCCGTTAATACTATAGATACATAACGTCACCCTCGAAGCCTTCTGTAAACCATAAGTTATGCAGGTAACGGCATTAAAAGGATTGGGATAAGCTTGAGATAAATAGAATCCGCTGGGGATCATGGTTTCCATTTCAGTAGCTTCATCGTACCGGAAACAGTATATACCAAGATTTGTCTCGTCCGCAATATAGGTTAAACCGTCGCTAAATGCAACACTATAAGCCTTCCCCGGCGTATAATAATACCCAGCCTCTTTGGGATGATACGGATCGGATACGTCTATTATGCGTAAGCCGCCTTCATAATCAGCCACATAGACAAAGTTTCCATTGACTGCAACATCCTCAGCCTGTCCCGGTGTATCATACTGCCCTAAAGCTTCAGGATGCTGCGGATCGGAAACGTCTATTATACATACACCGCTTTCACCATCAGCTATGTAAGCAAAGTTACCATTGACGGCAACGCCCAAAGCTCTCCCAGGCGTGCCATAGTACCCGGTCTCATAATGATGATTCAGATTGGAAAGGTCTATTATCCGTAAGCCACCGTCAGCAATATAAGCAAAGTTCTCATTAACAGCAACGCCAAGGGCAGACCCTGGTGTATAAAAGTATCCTGCCTCGTCGGGATGGCGTGGATCGGAAATATCTATTACACGTAAGCCGTTGCCACCATCAGCTATATAAGCAAAGTCACTATTGACAGCAATATCCTGAGCATACCCCGCTGTAAGATACTGTCCAACCTTATCGGGATGCTGAGGATCGGATACATCAATTATGAGTAAGCCGCTTTCGCCGTCAGCGAGATAAGCAAATTCACCGTTTACGGCAACATCTTCAATAAACACTTCCTCTTGACTATCGAAATATCCGACCTCCTCCGGATACTGAGGATCAGAAACGTTTATTACCCGTAAACCGTCGCCACCAAGAGCCACATAAGCAAAGTCACCATTGACCGCAATGCCACAAACAGACTCCGGTGAACTATAATATCCCACCTCCTCAGCGCACTGAGGATTAGAGATGTCTATTATACGCAAGCCGCTTTCACTGTCAGCCACATAAGCAAAATCACCGTTGACAGCAATGCCGGTAGCCCAATCTGGTGTATTGCAATATCCAACCTGATCAGGATGTCGTGGATCGGAGACATCTATTATTCGTATGCCGGTTATAAAGTCAGCTATGTATGCAAAGTTACCGTTTACAAAAACGTCTTCAAACCACTGCTCTTCCTGACTATCATAATATCCAACCTCCTCTGGATGCTGCGGGTCGGAGACATTAATTATACTTAAGCCGTTTTCGCCAGCTACATAAGCAAAATCACCATTGACAGCGATACCACTCGCAGCCCCTCCTATATCATATCGTCCGACCTCCGCTGGATGCTGCGGATTGGAGATGTCAATTATAAATAAACCGTTTTCAATATCCGTCACATAAGCAAAGTTATCATTGACAACAACGTCTGTCAGCCAACCCTGTGCCTCAAAGAATCCGATCTCTTCCGGATGCTGCGGATCGGAAACATTAATTATTCGTAAACCGTTTCTCCAGTCAGCTACATATACAAAGTCACCGTCAATTGCTACTTTTTCAAACCACCCGTCCTCCCGATTATCATAATATCCAACCTCGTCGGGATTATGAGGATCGGAGACGTCTATTATTCGTAAACCACTTTCACTGTCAGCGAGATAAGCAAAATCACCGTTTACAGCAACACCTACAGCGTATCCGGGATTATCATCCCAATAACCTGCAACTTCCGGATGTCCTGGATCCGAAATATCAACAACCTGAAGCCCGGAAACTCCGGCAGCTATGTATACATAATCACCTTGAATGACAACGTCTTCTGCATCATCCCAAAAATTAAAAATTCTTCCTGTCTGTTCAACGTTTTCATGTTCCTGCGCATAGATGTTGCTTGATAATAAAAACATTGTTAGAGTTACTATAAAGGTGATTAGGCAGTTTATATTATCCTCCGGTTTGCAAGTCTAAAACTTCACCGCAGAGATCACAGAGAACACAGAGTTAACACTTTGTGGTCTCTGCGATCTCTGCGGTAGGAAAATTCAGCTACTATCTTTTCTTTCTCCACGCTCTTCCAATCAACGACTCAGCCACGAGCAACAATAGAAATATCACTGCAATCGGGTGCCATAGCTCACGTCCGAAACGAGCGGTGTAGACAGCTTCGTTGAGATCGCCAGTATCGCTCTTTAATATAATACAATTAAACCTTTTTGAGAACTTGTCCAAATCAATTTTTTGCAAATCCGACCAACCTAAAGGAATATTTGCAGCATAGCGAGCGGTAATCTGCTTGTTCAATTTCAGATTATAAACTCCAGGCAGGTTTATACGGGATACTTGATATTCAACACCGCCTACCACTGATCTTGGAGGCAAATCCGTAAAATCACCATCAGGGAACTCTAACCGCGCCGTTACGGCTTGCGGAGATGACAGCAGAATACGCTCATTACTTCCAGTTGTCCAATCACTAATACCCTCCTCACTAACGGAATTTACATATCCGACAGCCCTGAAAATAAGAGGTGCAGCCATACCTGAATAGATAAAACTTCCACCTTCAGCGCTAATTGGTATTGAAAACATCAACGCTCTGCCCCTGCCAACCTGACGTTCAAGCAGAAATGGTCGTCCGTTCGATAAGGGAATTATCACCTGATCGTTTTTTCCGATAGCCAGATCAACCGCAAACGTGATCGAGGGGGATCTAGGGGATCCGGTTTTATCAAACATTCCGCGAAAGAGCGGGTGCTGCAGGTCGAACTTTCCCCAACCTATACTGCCATCCTGTATCGTTCCTCTGGCGCCTGCAAAGCCGAGTCGCTGCCATAATGAACGACTGAGTTCCGCCAGATCCGAATCCTTTCCCTGGAAGATGACTACTCCCCCACCCTGCTTGACAAACTCACCAACCCGCTCAGCAGCGCCGGCTGAAACGGAATTTACCCCGGCAAGCAACAAGACATCATAACCCGCCAATGAACCCGTCTCCCAGCCGGTTCGATCTCCCCAGTATAGTCGTATGAAATCCGTATTACCGCCCGATAACGCTGCTGATAGAACAATGCTGTCCACAGTTGCCGGAGCAACACAAAGTACACGCGAACTATCAGGGATATTCAAAGTGAAGAACCGACGTGAGTCAACAGGCAACGGATCTATGTCCTCAATCTTTACTTTGCCGGCAATCAAACCGGAATGCTCTGGTACAACAGAGAATATTTTAGTGACGACACCATCCGTCGGTATGCTCAAAGACGCTTGAGCAACCCGTTCATCATCGAGATACAGGCTGACCAAAACGTCATCAACACTCCGTTTGGAATAATTATTGAATACAACCTCAAACTCAACGGGATCGCCGCGCTGTATGATACTGTTCTTCAACCTGATTTGTGAAACCGATAGATTATCCAGAACTTTCTGTCCGACCGGAAAGATAAAACGACGGACTTTATCGGTGGAAGGATTAATATCGAGGGAATCCCAATTAGAACCATAGAATCCGCTTATAAGATATAATTCACGGTTGAAAAGGTCAGATGTACTGAATATGGAATCAGCGATTGCAATAGACCGATCATAGTCAGGCGCTGTGAATTGGGGTTCTATCCCCGCCAGTCTGTCGACAATCAGTTCGCGTTGTCCAGCGGGAACGGTAAATGTACGACGTGGTAACGCAGAAGGAATCAGCGTAATTCTATCACCTCGTCCGGCAAGCTCAACAAGCTGACGGCAAACCTCAACCGATAATTTCAACAATTGCCCATCTCTGGATTCGGTTGATGAATGAATTCCATTATCGAGGATGATAACCATCTCTACAGAGGCTGCCGAGCCGGATGCCTCCCCACTATGAAGCGCCGGACGTGCAAAGACCATCACCAGTGCCGCTATCGCCAGCGTTCGGATGGCAAGCAGGATAAGCTGTCTCAGTTTAACGCGCCGGGTTTTCCGCTTCTGGAGTTTCTTCAGAAATTCCAAACTACTAAACTTAATCAGTGGCAATCGCTGCCGACTAAATATATGCAATAGAATAGGAATCGCTGAAGCAATCAGGACAGCGAGGAATATTGTATGAAGAAATGTCAATTTAATTTGTTAGCAAGTTTACGAGTTTACAAGTGTGCAAGTGCGAAAGTATAAAAGTGAGAAAGTCATTCTGGTTGTTAATTAAACTCTGGCTGACAAACCGCTGAGGTGACAGCATCACCAGACATCCTGCTGTCGGGGCACCGTCCCTGACTGCACTTTCGCACTTTCACACTTTCACACTTTGTTACTTTCTCACTTTGTTACTTTCTTACTTGCTTATTTTCTTAATCCTACTCAAACACATTTACCAATTTCCCGAAAACATTCTTATTGTCAGTTATCTTTCCCTCATTCCCAAGTACTGAGAAATAATTATGTTTCATCGCTTCACCTACAACATCCGCAAATTGTTGAATTTCCTCTGGGGTTGCATTTAATACGTCATCTCGTTCCTTCTGAATATCATTTTGAGAAATATGCGAGATATAATTCGCGGTTGCAAATTCACCCTTCATAGACGGCGTTAATGGTTTATCAAAGTCGCTTATAGTTCCGATGATATATTTAGTCATCTCTCGTGAAGAAGTCTCAAAATTACGAATATATTCTTCTGCTTGATCGAATGTTTCCAGCGTTTCCACTAAATTCGGATCGCGAAATGATCCCATATACAGACTACCGTCTCTGGCAAATCCCATAAAAGCGCCATAGGCGCCACCCTGTACGCGTATGCGATTCCATAGGTAATCCCTTTGGATGACTTTCCTTAATATCTGCATTACACCGTTGTATTGTTTTCCTGAACGTCTGTAATTATATGCTTTTGCAACATATTGAACTTTGCCTGGGGTCATTAATCCTTCATTATCTCGTGAAAGATCAAAATTATAATCAATCTTTTCAAGTTTACTTACGTTTAGATCATCAAGCAATATTCCGAAGTCATTCTTCAACTTACTATAACCATCTTCTGCTGATGTGAAGCTTACCAATAAGTTGTTTCTGTTAAAGATGAATTCTGCAATTTTACTAAGGTTTGCGATGATCTCGCTTTCTTTCATTGAAAAGTTATTCTCCAAACCTGCAATGAATTTATAGAAAGATAATCCGTTTATTAAGTCAGTATATTTTCCGGACTGTGAGAAATAGGAAAATGCGCGTTTGATTGCAAACAGGTGACCGTGAAAGGAAAGACCCATTTCCAGTCGGGATTTGGTTTCCTGAATTATCTCTTTGATACGTTTTCGATTGTTCAACTTGCTATTGACGAGCGTTTCTTTTATCAACTCAAGAAGAACGGGAAGCTTGTTCATTAGAACCTTTGATTCTACTTTGAACATAGGATGATACTTTTCGTCTGTATCCTTCTCTGGAAAGATTCCCGTTGAGCAACCAATCCCACCGGTATGGATATTTATCTCATTGGAAAGCTCACCGTAACTATAATTGGTTGTATCTACCTTTCCTAACACGCGAGCCAATAATGGAATGTATTGTATTAGTTTCTGCGGTACGCAAGTTGTGTTAAAATATAGATTAAGATAACCAATATTGTTTGTGAACATTGGGTGTGTTAATACTTTGACGCCGTCAATTTCCTTTTCAACTAATGGGAGCTTTTCAGCTTGAGGATTGATGTCCTTCAATGACAGCATCGGGATGGTTTCCAGGATTTCAGGAGTGTCAGGCGTCTGCTGTCGTAACTTCAGTGTTTGTGTTTGTTTAATAATCTCATCCAATTCCCTTTCCGATAAACTTGCCTTGTAATCTGCAAGTTTCTTCTTTGTTTCCTTCTCTTTTTCCTCAACTAAGCCCTTTTGAGGTTTTAAGATCAGCAGGCTGCGATGGTTATTATTCAATAGTTGCTTCTCAATTAATCCCTCGAAAAACCCTACTGTTGCGTCAGGTGTTTTCACCTGACGCGATGATGCCGTTTTCGATTTGATTTCCTTTAACGTTCGCTCATATTGAAGAAGCAATGTTGGGTCGCCACCGTGCAGCCAGTTAACTAAGGAATTGAAGCTGTATAAAACGCCCTTTGGCCAATCACCGAAATCCGCTTCTCTGAGCAGAAATTCATGGATGTTTATCGAGGCTTCCAATTGTTTTTCATTAATACCATTTTTGACAATATCCTGCAAGCACTCAAATACGACATCCTTGAATTTTTCCTTCAACTCTAAAGAGGATTTCTTCACGATAATGCTGAAGGTTGGCTGCATTATGTTATCAAATTTTCCGTAAACATCCTTTCCAATACCAGCGTCAATCATGGCTTTTTTCAGTGGAGCAGCAGGTGTATCTAGTAATAAATGCTTTAATATACCAAATGCTAAATGAATTAGGGGATCCGAAGAATGCCCAACTACGAAATTCAGGGCTAAATAGGTCTTGTCATTTTCAACTTCGTTAGGTGAAATAGGGTATTCTACAACAACCTCTCGTGGGGCAGCGAACGGTTTCTGTTCCCGTATACTTGAGTCTATCTCTATCCTGTCGAAATGCCGAAGATATTCACTGTTTATAAATTTCAGATGCTCTTCAAGCTTGCCGTTGCCGTATAGAAAGATATAACTGTTGGCTGGATGGTAGTATTTCTTATGGAATGCTGTGAACTGCTGATACCTAAGATCTGGAATTACATCCGGGTCACCACCGGATTCGAAACCATAAGAAGTGTCAGGAAAGAGCGTCTCCTGTATCTTTCGTCCCAGGACAGATTCAGGGGAGGAAAAGGCGCCTTTCATTTCATTATAGACCACACCCTTATAAGTTAATTCACCGTCTCTATCATCAAGTTCATAATGCCATCCCTCCTGCATAAAGATTTCAGGTATGTCGTATATCTTGGGAAATAGAACTGCGTCCAGATAAACATTCATCAGATTGACGAAATCCTTGTCATTTTTACTGGCAACAGGATAAATGGTTTTATCAGACGACGTGAAGGCATTTAAAAAACTGTTCATCGAACCTTTCATTAGCTCTATAAAAGGTTCTTTTGTAGGAAATTTTCGCGATCCACACAGAACGGAATGTTCCAGAATATGCGGAATTCCTGTGCTGTCGTGGGGAGGAGTCTTGAAAGCAATGGAAAATACCTTGTTATCATCATCATTCTCAAGATGAAGCAGGCGCGCGCCGCTTTGGATATGCTCAAATAATCTTGCGATAGAATTTATTTCGACGATTTCTTTCTGTTCTATTAAACGGAAACCGTGTAGTGTTTTACCGATTTGTAACATTTATATAGTCCTTTTAATAATGATTCCAGGGGAGGGTGGACATTCCTGTCCACCACCGATCATTACTTTGTTAAGTAGTGTCTGACCGAAAACCATCATTTTACTGGATATTAACCCCTTTTTGTCATTCCCGCGAAGGCGGGAATCCAGGAGAAACAATAAGTTATCTGGATTCCCGCCTTCGCGG
>JAVCDD010000312.1 GCA_030765125.1 Candidatus Hatepunaea meridiana | reverse complement strand
GAATCGAAGGATTGACGATATTGGAGATGGTAGGAAAGAGGTAGGGGCATGGCAAGAATATAGAAAAAATAAAAATGCAAAGGTTAATTGGCAGTTCACAACTAAAGATGCTCGTATAAAATTGTCTCGACTTTATCCGACAATTGATGGTTGACGTGACACTAGAGCATATCCCTGCACACGCAGGAACGCCGCGAAAGCCAGATCTTCAGTTTTGTATTCGTTATGTTCACACACGGGTGTATTCCACCTTTAAAGTTTCGTTCTGTTTCAAAGGCTGATAAAACTGAATATGCGTATTATCTAATACGACATAATCAGCATCGTCGCCTTCGCTCTGTTCAAGACCGTTCAGTAGAACACGGATGTCTGCGAACGATTGCTGGGTTTGGAATATGGATGTTTCACCGTCTATTTGTAAGGTCAAATTCTCTTTAACGGTTTCAAGCTCATAAATCGCCTGATCCAGTAACTCGAGCGCCTGTTGAAAGTCCTCAGCCTCGTCTAAATGATGAGTACCGGAGAACTCCGCCAGAATCTGCCCGGCAACCTTGAGTTTAGCTTTAATTCTTTTCGTTGCCATTGGTAGCTATCCCATAAGGACGATCTTGCCTACGAAATTTTCCTCGAAGTTTATCGTTACTGAACTCCAGTCCGACGCCCAGATAACCTCCGCTTCAACCTGTTCAAGCTGTCCGGTTATATCCTCAAATATCTGGAGTGTGCAACCGGGGATATTCACTTTATTGCCGATGTCATTAATCATTACAGTCAGACTGGGTGTAACAATTGTCTCCACATACTTTCGAACTGCAGTATAACCGGGAATCTGATCTTCAGTGGCAAGGTCGAAGAAATTATCATCATCGAATGAAACCTGCCACTTCTTCGTCTGGTTATTCCAACGAAGAGTGGGGCGTGTGACACTGGCGCCGCGGTCGATCTCAATCCCCGAAGTGAAACCGGACGGTGGTGTCTGACCCGATTCCTGTTTGTTGAGGGTGAGGATATTATCTTTAACCTCAGTGTCGGTAGTTTCGACCTTTGTAACCTTGCCTTCAACAACCAGATCCTTAAGGGTTACCTGCTTATTGGCTTCATCGACTTCGAGGAGCGGCGTATTATCGGATGCTTTAATTAACAACGATCCATTGGCATCAAGTTTGACCTCGGCATTTATGTTGCCTGCATCATAAGCGCCCTGAAAGTCCTGCGGATCACCGCCGACGCCCTTTTCACCAACATAACGATAACCGGTGATCTTGAAGCCGGTTGCAGATGCGTGCGAATTCTCAAGGATGAGAATACCTGCTTTATAGTCGAATACCCAGTTGCAAGGATCGGTGGTAAATATCTGGTTGCCATCCTGGTCGAACAACTGAATGGTATATCCCTGACCAAAACGCGGACTGATCCAGTCCTGCAGGCGAACGCCTCCACTCTTTGCTATCCAGGCTTTCTTACCTGCTACAGACAGATCTTCTTCGAGAACGAGTTCCTGATATAATTGAGCTACACTATCGTTGACTGCCTGGGCTGGATCAGAATCAATTATTTCCTTCCAGACATCATCGGCATGGACAATCCTTCCGGTAGAATATTGCTCTTCGAAAAACTCCTTGCCGGTCGAAGTCAGAGCCCGATCGAGCGCCAGCTTCCAGGCGCGGTCTATCTTTACACTATTTCCTATTGCCATAATTCCTCCTTACCAGCTCGTCATTTGAAGTTCAGTGATAGCAGGAGCTGAAGAGTTCTTCAACGTAATCCTGACGATAACCATATACCCGGAATCTGCGGTGCTGTTAGTACCGGCGCTCCACGCGAACTGGTTGCCATTGACAGACGTCCGGCAGCCATCACCGTCATCACCCTGAAAACTTCCGGCATCATAGGGCTCACCCAAATCCAGCCAGCCGGTCTTGCCGGGCAGCTTGATTTCAACCTTAACGTCCCCTCCGGCTTGAATATCAGTCAGCGATAATCCTACCAGACTCAATATTCCGGAATTATGGGGATTTCCCTGATCCCGGAAAGCACGGATATATTGCTGATCCCCTGTAAAACCGGAAGAGTAATCCGGTTGACCGGTATTAGGCGTGTAACCGCTCGAATAATCCGTCATAGGATAGACCAATAACCCGGCAATCTGTGCATTACCGTTGGAAAGGGAAATAGAGCTTGTCCACAGATCGGTGATCGATCCGGGAATTGAATCGTATGCTGCGAGTGGCAGCCGATACTTCTCATCCAGAAACTTATCAAGCAGATCGGTCGATTGCTGAGAATAAGTATTGACGAGCATCGTGCGGTTGTCTTGACGTGGAATCTCGACTTGAGATGAAGTCGTAAAGAGGTCTTTGGCGGTTGCAAACAGTTTCCCGTCCAGGGAGAAGAATCCGGCTTCTAATGCGATATTTTTATCGACAATGAAGTTTTCGCTGTCTTGAGGCGGGTCGGAATAACCGGACAGTTCGGCGTTACCTCCTGCCACGAAAGAGATATCCTGATCTAAAAAACCGGCTTGGCTGCCGATAACGGTCACCGGTTGCGAGTGAAAACTGTTCTCGAAAACGTTCTGTGCGGTTACCTTGATGCCGATCTCAGCTCCCGCCGGCATATATTTCACACCTGACAGATACGCCGGTGAACCCGGCTCGGATACGGTAGCCAGAGAATCTGAAATACCGGTTAAAATAGCAGGCGTATTAGAACCATCATCATAGAACAAATCCAACTCTGCCGAACCATGTGTCTGTTCATCGATCTCGTGTTCCAAGCGGATGCGGTTGGCTCCTGCTCTGAGGTTGCAGCCGTTGGAACCGATGTAAACACGCATCCGTCCCTTTTTGTATGGTTCGAAGTCGTTATGTTATTACCCTCTGAAAACGAGAGAAAAATTCTCGTTTTGCTATGCAGCTCTCTTGATATAAAGTTCTTTAGTAATAAGATCTAAACCACTGTCCAAGAGCCTGTACCCCTCCT
>JAVCDD010000042.1 GCA_030765125.1 Candidatus Hatepunaea meridiana | reverse complement strand
TGCTGATGAATTGAAAAAGGAAGAGTATAGATTAGAGGGAAACCGATGGATAAAAGGCGATCAGGTTTTCCTCCCGTTATATGAAGCAAAATCAATTCAAGCTTATGATCATAGGGCGGCGAGTATAGTTATAAAGGATGATCATAAGCTTGAATTGATTTTGCTTCATATAACGGGAGGAAAACCTGATCGCCTTTTATCCATCGGTTTCCCTCTAATCTATACTCTTCCTTTTTCAATTCATCAGCAGTTATAAAGAGTTCTGCATCATTCGTTTGATGAAACATCGTGAGAAATTTTATTCCCCATGGATTACCGGTTTCAGCGCGATTTTTATTTACCAGAATCGGAATGTTTTTGTATATTTCTTTGGTTATTTGAGCATCCCTTTCAGACCGAAAAATTGGGCAAGTCAATGTATTTGGATTGAATACTTCAAAGTCTTCTTTTGTTAATCGAATGTGTCTTTTCCCGTCCTCCAGATCCTTGGTTGAACGGGCGAAGAATATAAAGTCCGCCGATTCAGATTTCCTGTTAACACCATTGAATATAAAAATGGAGAACTTATATGATCGATGTACATCCTGAAAAACAGGCGCTTTGTTTTCGAAATCGTAGAAATATACTAATGAATCATCTTCCACCAGATTGCTGAAAAACTCTCTATTCGTGAAATCAGTCGCGATACCACTTGGAATGAGAAGACCCACCCTTCCTTGAGGCGAGACTAACGATTTAGCGAGTTCAGCAAACACTGAATAGTAATTAATATCTCCTTTTCCGGTGAGCGGATAACTGCCGGACGATCTTATATATGAGAGTATCTCTTCAGAGCGTTTCTTTGCAGCTTGATATTTATTGTATTTATCTAAATTTTTCTTTTTAAGCCTACTGATTAACTTCCTTCTTTTAGCCGCACTCACTGCCGATCCAATCTGAGGATCGATAGCATCGAAATACTCCCGCTCCTGAAGTTTTATCCTCTCCCATGGTGGATTTCCGATAACGCAGTCGAAGCCTGATTCTTTCCCGGTAAAATAATCGGGGAAAATATCCTCCCAAATAAGTGCATTTCCATCCACAGTTTCATCAGTAATCAGACTGTTGCCACATATAATATTCTTTGAAAGGTCCGTAAGTGACTTTTCTAATTGAGCTGATCTTATCCAGAGTGCAAGCTGCGTAATCTCAACTGCTTCAGACGATAAATCGATACCGTGCAGATTATCACTCAAGATATAATCGGCGATCCTCTCGAAATGTTTTGCATGGAACTCTTTATCGTGGAATTCGAGATGATCCAATACTTCAAGATAGTGTTCTTCTAAAAGATCGAAAGCCGTGATTAAAAATGCTCCGCTGCCACATGCAGGATCAATTATTTTTAACTTCCGCAGGGCTGAAAAACAATTTCTCCAGTACTCCGCACTGTTTGCTGAGGGTTTATCTGTATAAATATCATTATCTTGAAGTTCTAATTCATCTTGAATTCGTTTGAATTTATCATTTATCAAATATCCCAATGTGTTCATCACAATAAACTGTGTAAAATCCGGTGGTGTATAATAAATTCCGCCTTTTTTTCTATCTGCAGATTTGGTCATTTTTGGCGCTTCCCGGTCTATTAAATCCTGATCGAAAAGACCACGTAGTCGTAACTTTTCCAAATCATTAATAGATTTTTCAAATAAATGCCCCAACACATCGACATTTACAACAGCGTTAAAATCATATTTTCCTATATTATGAAAAAAATCAGTCCAATTGTCATCAAGCTCAAGATCGTCAACCTCCGGATCCTCGGCGAATAAACCCCCATTGAAAGGATTTATATGAGCTTTTTGATTACCTTTATCTATACTATAGAACAGGTCTTTAAAATTTCGCCATCGTGGATTTGTAACTTTGTCGAAAGGTGGAATATTATCATGAGCTTTACCAATGGAGTTCTGAGGTAATAATCCTCTATCTTCACAGAATGCAATAAAAATTATTCTGTCAAGAATCTTCTGGGTTATTCGTATAGCTTTATTCAAATCCTTATCAAATGGCTTTTTCGTTAGATGATATATCATCCGTTCTCTATTTTCATTATAGTGTGCATACAATTCATCGCCAACCTCTTCCTGTCTATTTATCGATTTATCTAATAATTGTATGACGCGTGATTTCTCACTTATCCGCGAAGGTAATAATCCATCTTTGTGAAACAGATAGAAGAATTGGTCGAAAATATCCTTTCTATTAATATCTTGTAAAGTAAATAACTCATACTTTCTTGGAGAGTGATCTCTGTGATAGAGCCTGAAACTTACAATATTAGATACAATTCCCCAAGGGCATTCTGGCATCAGGTTCAAATAATCCCAGCATTGTTGAACAGCGGTTCTACCGTTGAATCGATCTTTATCAAGGTTTACTTTCGGTCCTTTCAACTCAATAATGGCAATAGGTTTTACCGAGTCGGTATTGATAACTCCAAGTAGCGCATCACATTCCTGACTGTTAATCCTGAATTTTGGTTCAATTTCCCAACTGTCCAGATTTTCTGAAAACAGCGTATAACCAAGGGCTTTCCCGAAGACTTCTGTTATGAATTCCGCTTCAATATTTGATTCTTTTCGACTGAATAGTTTTCCATCTTCTTCTAAATCAGACCATTTTCTGATAATACTGAATGCTTGATCTTTATTTTTATAAGATATACTTGGTAGTCCTGCTTCTCTTTTGAGAAATTCGGGAATAAATAAATTCTGTCTTCTTCGTCTTCTCTCACCATACCGATTGGATTTGACGTCAGGAAAAAGATTATTTTGGGTGTTCAGTTTTCTCTCCTTGTTATGCTAATTATTACAATAATATTCATACGAACGATGAAACCTGTTATGAAATGTTTTTATACTCAACATAACAACATACGCATCGGATGTAAAGTGCGACTGAATGGGTTAAACACGAGTCCGAGTATTTCTAAGGTTACTACTCCTAACAATGCCTCGTCACCTTTCTCACCCAAAATCACTGGTGTGTGAGCTTCACCTTGCGGAAATGCAATGAAGGCTTCTGATATTGATCTTTCAACTTTTGTTCCATCAGCGAGTGTAAAAGACATCTTCCGTTTCGGCTTCAGACCAATAGCTTCCCAAATCGCTTAGGGAAGAAGGGAGTAGGTTGCGCCACTGTCCACGAGGAACTCTACTCTTTCCTGATTTCCTATTGGACACTTCACCAAACCTTCAATATAGGTAATACCCATTGTTTCATCCTCCTTCTTATCCGGGATATCTGCAATATACCCTCCGTCCTCATCACTATAAAAAATATGATACGATAGTCTATCGAACATATTATATGTATTCTAACCGGCAATGTCAAGTTAAAATATCATTATTGTAGCCCGGTTTCTCCGATTCAAATTCTGTCAGGTAAGGTTGGATATGATTTCCGGCGGTTCCACCAGCGCTTCCCACGACGACCGGAAAAGCCCATGTATCTGTTCGAATCGTTCCCGCGCCGTTCGACCACCTTGCAGCTTTCTTCCCAGGCACAGATTTCGAGCTTGATTGTGGTATGAGAATCCTTGTATCCGACCATCTGCTTGACATTGTCTGATAAACTTCCTATCTTGATTTCAAGATTGGTTAATCCCACAATTAGTCAGAACTTAGGAATTGCTATGGACAAACGCCGCTTATCAGCAATAATGTTCACCGACATCGTCGGCTACACCCGCAAGATGGGTGAGGACGAAGTCAGGATGCTCCGACTTCTAAGAAATCATAACGACATTATCAAATCTCTGGCTGAAAAACATGAAGGTGAAGTGATAGAGCGAATCGGTGACGCGTTCCTGGTGCTTTTCGATAGCGCTCTTAATGCGGTCATCTGCGCAATTGAAATTCAGCAGGCTTTTAGTTGCATTAATTCCGTTTATAATTCAGATTAATTGGAATACCGTTGGGGCGTTGCCCTAAGTCACCAAACACAGGTAATTAACCCGAAATTCTGCTGAACGTCCTATTTATCATTTCGAGGCTCCAAATGAACAGATACCAATTATTTACAATACTCCTCTCGCTTTCGATTATTTCATGCTCGAATCATCCCTCTGAAATCATTCCCGCTGCCTCAGTTTTTGATTACTGGAGAGGGTGTCAAGACGCTGAGTTTGATGGAAAATATTTGTATCTCGCGACCGGCCATTCAGGAATTAGAATCATTGACGCTTCTGATCCAGCGGCTCCCCGGGAGATTTCCAGAATTTATGGAAACATCTCACATTTAGAATTACGAGACACTCTGCTCTTTGCAGCGGATCGCAATAAGGGATTTACATGCTATAATGTCGGTGATCCCAAAAAGCCCATGCTGTTAAGGGAGTATCCTGGATTTGTGGGGAATTGTGTGCCTGATTCCAGCGGAGAATACCTTTATGTCTTCGGCAAAAATGATACTCTCGACTTGGGATTGCACATTTACAAAACAACTGAAGATCCAATCCCACAACATGTTAAATCAATATTGAAGGAACAATGGAAATACTCGTTCCCCATCCTGGCAGGTAATATGCTGATTTCCGGTTCGGAAAACGAGATTGGGATTTTTGATCTACTCAATCCTGCTGAACCACAGCTCATCGGCTATGCATCTGCTCTTCCCACTGATGGGCATGGATCGTTGGCAAGCTGGCTGATTCTGAAAGATCGAGCGTATTTAGTGATTTCAGGAGATGAAGGATCAATTTATTTAAAGTGCAAACCGATCTTTTCTCCTGCTACTGGCGATACCATTTCGCTGCCGGAAGATTTTATCGGCAAAGGCGGCGCAGATGCTTTTAATGGCGTTCTCTATTCCTCATATGGTGAACATTTCAGTATCAGTGAGGCAAAAAAGAAGAATTTTGTTTATTACCAGGCTTATCGTCAAAAAAACCTTTTAAAAGGAAGAATTCTTGCCTCATATGAAGATTTGGCAGTCGTCTGGAATTACGGTCAACTATGCCTTTATGATATGTCCAATGGATTGAGTCCCAGGTTATTATCTAAGATGGATAAAGGTGGTGAAATTACCAAGCTTGCACTCTGTGACAGCAGGTTGATTGGCAGCGGCTCGAATTATGAAGATCTCACTCTCGTCGATGTCAGAAACTTTGCCCAACCCAAACCAACTCGATCCCTGTTTTACGGTGGAGTCTATTCTTTCTATGTACATGAGAATCTTCTCTACATTATGGGTTATCCTTCGCGAGGCGCCTTTGGTGACGAAAACACGAGGTTCCCATGGGTAGGGATGTTTAAGGTTACCGATGACGACAGTCTGGAATTTATCACTGGATTTGACAATGTTTCTGGCTATTCCATCATTAGATCTGGAAAATGGCTTTTCTCGGCAAACTATCACAGTTTTGTGGTATATGAACTTTCTGATCTCACCGTCCATCGAATCGCTAACGTTAACATCTCCACTCAAGGCCCCAAAATAACGATAGTTGGTAACATCGCCTGGGTTAATGATTTTAATGGCGGTCTGAAAATCATCGATATCGAAGATCCCGCAAATCCGATTAAAATTGCGGATTATGAGCCAGGAGGAACAACGAAGCCCGGGCAAGGAACCACCGATCTCTGTGGAGTAAAAGGTTATGCGTTCGCCGTGGGCAGAGGAACCGGTGTCGAAATTTTAACAGTCCGTAATGGAAAACCTGCCAAAGTAAGTGAAATAAACATCCCTCAACGCGTTCTGGCGATTAAAACAGCGGGAGATCTTGTCTATCTGGGTTGTCATGACATTGCCGATACAACACAGGGAGCGCTTATGATCTATCAGGTTCGGGATCCTTTAGCTCCAAAATTTCTTGCAGAAATAAAAACGTTGGGCACATGCTACGAACTGATCGTAAAGGATGGGATTGTATTTACGGCTGAAGGGGAACGGGTGGGTGTTTACGATTGTCGAGGGTTTTAATCTTGAGCGAACGTCCTAATAATCAAGCTGACCTTATCGCAAAGTTTTACTATGAAGTAATAATCGCGCATTTTAGCATTGAGGATTGTAAGCAACTTTCTCATACATGCCACGATAATACTTTTTTTCCTTCATCAAGTAGTCTTTCCCAAAATTCACATTTTTTATGTACAGTTAAATTTGTATCGTCCTGAAAAAAGTTGACACCTTCGTGATTGTAATTTACAGACTCTTTTTCAATCTAAGAGGATGTACAACCCGAATAGGATTCCCTTATAGTCTCTTTAAATACTGTTTACTGAAGTTTCGCACATTTTCTAAACAATTACATTTACTGAACTATCAAGTTCATGAAAGTTGTATATTTTATGAAATCAACAACAAGAGTATTTCCATTTGCATTAATTATGCAGCTTTATTAAAATATTCTTCCATTCGTGCAGATGACCGTAGTTCATAGAAACGTTCTAAATCAGCGAG
>JAVCDD010000019.1 GCA_030765125.1 Candidatus Hatepunaea meridiana | reverse complement strand
TAGGGGCCAATTTATTGAGCCCCTTCTACTTATGCAAAAGGGCTCGATAAATCGGCCCCTACGCGAAACTTTTAATGTTTCAAACAATTATAAAAACCAATATTGATACTTAACAAAGTAATGCTAAAGCCCAAAGCCTAAAGCCATTTCATTATGTGAAAGTGAGGTCGATATGTATACTTATGGTCCGGTTCCATCAAGGCGTTTGGGAAGATCGTTAGGTGTAAGTCCAATCCCTCCGGGAACATGCACATACTCATGTGTGTATTGCCAGTGTGGCAGGACAACTCATTTAACGGATAAAAGGGTTAGTTTCTTTCCAAAGAATAACTTGCTTTCTGAGATAGATGAACGATTGAAGACCTCTGATGCTGATTGCCTTACATTTGTAGGTGATGGTGAACCAACTTTATCTAAAGACTTAGGTTGGTTAATTAGTAATAGCAAACAACTTATAAAGTTACGTCAGGTGTTAACACCTGACGTAACTATTCCGATTGCAGTCATTACAAATAGTTCACTGTTGTATCAACCTGAAGTAAGAGATGAATTAAGGGCAGCGGACATAGCGCTCCCTTCACTTGATGCAGGCAGCGAGAAAATCTTTAATAAAGTCAACCGACCACACGGCAGGATGAAGTATGACAATATGCTTCAAGGCATTATAGATTTCAGTAATGAATATAATGGCAAAATCTGGATGGAAGTTATGCTTGTTCACGGTATTAATGATACTGATGAAGCTTTGAAAGATATTCGGAATGCGTTGAATCAAATTAAACATGATAGACTATATATCACAACACCCACCCGACCACCGACGGAGTCATGGGTTCTACCACTGCCACCGGAAGATGTTATCAGGGCGCAAGAGATTCTTGGACAATCAATAGTAATCAATAAAAAAGAAATTGGGCGCTTTGGCATAGAATCATTCGATAATGCACAGCAAGCTGTTTTAGAAATTAGTTCCAGGCATCCTTTGCGTTTAGAACAAGCTTTTAAAATTGAAGGCACATTCTCCGAGAATGGAACAGTTGAAAAGATGATTGACCGGAAGGAACTGGTTAGAGTTCTTTATAATTCAACTGATTACGTACTCCCTCGTCATTTGGTCAAAACGTAAGTATTTACGAAAATATTTACATTGTGGGGATTTTCGGTCTGAAAATAAAAACAATATTGAGGATATATGCCTATTTACGAATATGAATGCAAGCAATGTCGCAGCCGGTTTGAACGGTTGGAGAGTATTTCGCAGGATCCCATTAATATCTGCCCTGCATGCGGCGGCGAGGCGCAAAGATTGGTAACAAAGACTGCAGGATTTATCATCGATGGTTCGTCCACAAGCCAATCCGATCTGCAAGGTGGTCACTGCGGCAACCTTTCACCCTGTTGTGGAAGGGAGACACGGTGCGATGAGAAACCTTGTGATTAGAAAAGTAGAAGCGACACTCTTGTCGCTTGAGCAATGTCTTTGAAATACGAAAGTTAAAGCGACAAGAGTGTCGCTTCTACTATTTCGAAAGGGAATTAAATGAAAGACAAAGTCAAAATCGGTATCATTATATGCGACCGTTACCGAAACTGTGCTGGTGGAAAGTGTTTACGTGCGTTACGTAACAGAGAGGGAGCGTTCAGCGTTTACAAGGACAACGAGGTCGAATTAGTAGGTTACGCTAATTGTGGCGGTTGTCCAGGCGGTAATATTGAGTATGCACCAGTGGAAATGATAAAGAACGTCGCTGAGGTTATCCACCTCGCTACGGGATTCATCGTCGGTTATCCTCCCTGTCCATATTTAGAGTTCTTCAGGAACTTCATTACCGCAAGCTTTGGAGTAAAAGTAATAATTGGAACTCACCCAATCCCCCAGAAATACTATGATATGCACCACTTACTGGGTAGCTGGAACGATCCGGAATGGGAGGAAATCCTCAAGCCAACACTTGCTGACGAGAAAATCCGTTTGGCTTATGATTGACAGATATTAATTGAAATGGGAGGACAATATACCGGTTTTTCTGCGAACCCTCTGTCAGGGCGCTGTCTCTGACAGCAAAGTTTACAACTATGCTGTCAATCGCGGTGGGTTGACAGTGGGAAAAGCGGTCTTTAGAAAAACAGATATACTGTCCCTCTATTTTAAATAGTTGATTTAATGACCTTGAGTAGCTCTTCCGGATCAGGAGGTTTACTAAACACAGCTACGGTTCTGGGGACAGCTAGATTTCGTCCGGATACACCACTGATTACGATTATCGGTATTTGATTTAATTCCTTATCACGATGTATCTTGCGGTAGAAGGCAGTACCTGTATCTTCCGGCATTTGCAGATCTAATGTAATTAAATCGGGTTTCTCACGCTTAACAACATCTACAGCTTCAACACCATTGCACGCGGATACGGTTTCGTAACCCTCATCGCTAAACAGCGCTTCTAAGTACTTAATGATGTCTTCTTCATCATCAATGATTAATATTTTTTTTGCCATTTATTTCCTCTCGGTAATAGTTACGTCAGGTGTTAACACCCTTAATAGTTACGTCAGGTGTTAACACCCTTAATAGTTACGTCAGGTGTTAACACCTGACGTAACCTGGGGGATAAATCCACATTTTGTGCAATATAATATTCTAAGTTATCATAAACAAGTAAAACTGCTGCGAAGTTCACGCTTAACAATGAGTCAGTTATCTGAAATATTGAGTATCTCTTTAACCTTACTCAAAAACTCATCCCTATCAATAGGTTTCTCGAAATAGGCTTTTGGACGATGAACCTTCATACGTGATTCGATAGACTCTTTAAACTCTGCTGATATACCTGTCACGATAATTATTGGAATATCAGTAGTTGCTTTGTTCTCACGGAGTTTATTAAACGCTCTAACTCCGGACTCATCAGGCATTGACATATCAAGTGTGATTAGATGCGGCTTTTCGCTTATTGCTTTCTCAACACCTTCTCTGCCATTTTCTGCTGTAATAGTGATGAAATCGTTATCCTCTAATAAGGCTCTTAAATAAATAACTACATCCGGTTCGTCATCAACTATTAATATCTTTTTATTTTTTTCCCCTGTCATACCAGTTTATTGTGTAATTTGTGTTTGATAACCTATATCGCGTATGGATCAAGACAATGCCGGAGTGCACAAGCTTGCTTGTGCGTTGTAGTCTCAACGAAGCAAGCTTCTCTACTCCGGAGCATTTCCAGATTAGTGTTAGCTATAAAGTATGTAACGCTATTCCTGTTTTTTCAACGCATCCAGCGCTCTTTGAAGAGCTGCCGGATCTGCTGCTGCTAACGATTCAGATAGATTCTTTCGCATCATATCAGCGCTGATAGCAGGCATTTCAGGTGGTTCAATTCCAAGAATCTTTGAAACTGCCGCTACGTAAGTATGGGGTTTTACAGGCTTTTCAAGATAAACACCCGGACCTGAAACAGTTAAGCTCTTAAAATCCGCTTTTCCCAGATCATCGCGAGCATGTCCTGTGACTATTAGAACGGGGATTTTAGATAGCTTTCTGTCTTTCTGTAATTCCCGGAAGAACTTCGCTCCGGAATGGCGGGGCATTACTAAATCCAGTGAGATCATATCCGGTGGCTCATGCCGGACAGATTCCATTGCCTCGAAACCATCACTTGCAGTTTCAACTCTAAAACCAGCATCTTCAAGCGCAACTTTCAGGTAGTTACGAACGTCATCCTCATCGTCAACTACCAGAATGTGCTTCTGTTTTTCCGAGTTCATTGTGTTCTCCCTTTTGTTGATTACTGATTCCGTTGAAATAGTAGATAAGTCTCCGTTGGCAGACGCCCTCGTCTGACAGTTATGTAATTGATATACAGGAAGTAAGCTGTCAGACGAGGTCGTCTGCCAGCGGGATTTTTTACTTAACTAACAGAATCATCACTCTGTTTTTTACTTTGTTTCATTAATTCTTTTAGGCGTTTTATCGGTAGAATTATTCGAAATGTTGAACCAATGCTCTCATTAGATTCCAACTCGATTGTACCTCCGTGTTCCTGAACGATTTTTCTGGTCGTTAAAAGTCCAAGTCCCGTTCCTTTTCCACCCTTTGTTGTAAAAAAGGTTGTGAAGACCTTCTGTTTAATCTTCCAATCCATCCCGGCGCCATTATCGGTAACTTTGAAGATTAAATTGCCCTGTTCTTTACTTGTGTAAATAACTACTCGTCCATCCTTTTCCTTGTTTAATACAACAGCATCAATGCTATTTGACACCAAATTTGTAATGCAAGCTTCCATACCTTTAGGATCCAAAGGATATTTACCGATATTCTTTCCAAGTTCACATTCGAGCGCAACATTCTGTCCTTTAGCAGTATCCTTATATAGAGAGATAATATCCTCAATCAGTTGATTGGGATCGACCATTTGTAGTTGAGGCAGTTTACCTTTTGAAAAAGCCAGGAAATCCTTTACAACATCTGTTGTTTTATTGAAGTTACGTTGGAGAACTCCCCATCCTTCAGTAATCCTGGTTGCATCACCGCGCCGTAATCCACTATCCACCATATACATTCCACCTTCAAGCCCCATCAAAAGGTTTTTAATTGTATGAGCCAGTCCTGCTACAGTCTGACCTACAGCAGCCAAACGTTCGGCATCGAGTTTTTCTTTTTCTAAAGTCTTAACCAATCGCATATCGGTCAAGAAGATTGCCTTTCCAATGGACTTCTGCTGGCTTTCAAGTTCAACTATATATAAGTGAACAGGTATCCCTTCTCCTTTAAGAGAATTAATCTGAAGATCAAACAATTCTGAAGTTGGATTATCTTTGTCTGTAGATGTGAAAGTTTCCTCTGGAACAATCTTCTTAATCTGTTGTCCATCAATCAACTGGTCGACTTCTAATCCAATGAGTACCCTTGCTGTAGGATTTACAATTCGAGGTTCGCCGTTAACATCCAACGCTATTATACCGGTGCTTGAGTTCTTTATCAGACTTTCAGATAGATCGCGTGTTAATACGAGTTCATCTTCCAACTCTTTAATTTCAGTTATATCTGTCGCAATCTCAATTACATGAGCCACATCGTCTTCACCTCGCGATAATGGCGCGGATGTTACAACATAGTGTAATATCTTTCCATCATGACGAATCCCCGTCTGTCTCACAGTATGTTCGGCATTATCCTTAAAAGTTAATGCTGCAGGGCAATCATCACAAGGAGTATTTCGATGCTTATATACCTGGTAACATAGGTCTCCACGAACTTCACCAAAGTTTTGGCGCGACTTTTCGTTAGCGCGAACAATTCGATAGTCCTTATCAATAATCGATATAAAACACGGAACTCGCTCGAAGAGCATATTATAATTTCTCTGTAAACGCATAGGTTTAGTAATATCAATTGACATTTCCATAACATACTTAACTTTGCCGTCTTCGTCAAAAATCGGCGCTAAATGCAGCATATAATGACATATCCTGCCATGTTGATCGACACCGGTTTCATCTGATGTATGGACTTTACCGTCTTTGAAGACTAATTCTGCCTGACAGTAATAGCAAGGTTTATCCGCTTTTTTATAAATATTATAACAAAGACGCCCCTCCCATTTCCCGAAATGCTCCTCAAAGTTGCTATTAGCGGCAATTATGTTATAATCACGATCGATAACCGCAATACTGGATGGTACATTCTCGAAAAGCTGTTGATTGATCGAATCGGTAAATCTCTTTCCAAATGTACGCTTTATATGTGTTCGTTTCTCTGGACTCATTCGGAATTCCAAAATTATGTTTTGAGTAGTATTACTTAGTGTCTGACCGAAAACCCACGTTTATCTGGATATTAATCCCCTTTTGTCATTCCCGCGAAGGCGGGAATCCAGGAGAAACAACAGATTATCTGGATTCCCGCCTTCGCGGGAATGACAAAAGGG
>JAVCDD010000123.1 GCA_030765125.1 Candidatus Hatepunaea meridiana | reverse complement strand
CTCCACGTCCATTACAGACGCTTCAACGCTACTATGAACGCTCTGACTCCTGCATGACTCTCACTTTCATGCAGGTCTCCCTGATTTACATACTTAACCTTCCTGACCATTCCGTCTCCAACCACACCATAACCCCCTGTCGTCACTTTAACACGCTACCCCTCAGTGCGACAGGTTTCCGCCTTAATCACGGCTCAAGACTTCGCCAGTGAATCGCAGGCTCGTCGGGTGTATGACGCCGAATCGAGTTCGTTACCCTACGGACTGGTCGTTCGCCTTCTGTTGCTTCCCACCCCGCCTCACGACGACGCAGTTACAGTCGGCTACAGACCGGAGAGCGTATGTCTGACGGGGACTTGCACCCCGCTGATTATGTATGCGCACAGGCGCACGATTCCCGATCAAGTTGGGAATGAGGATTAGAAGAGAATGTACATTCTCTGACAGCCTGAGAGTGTCGCATATACTGCGAGTTTCAGGATTCCCTATTTCACGAGTGTAACTTTACTCAGTGATTTGTGTCCTGGCGCTTCATAATTGATTATGTAAATTCCACTCGCCAGATCAGATCCATTGAGCACGGTTGTGTATATACCTGCCTGATGACGACCGCTGATTAACTCGGTTACAAGCCGCCCCGACAAATCGAATACATTCAGCTTAATATCTGCAACCTCTGGTAAGCTATAACAAATAGACAGACGTGAGTTAAATGGATTCGGATGGATGGAAGTTATCCTGAAATCACCTGGTAATGTGTTCGATTCGGTCAGTCTTATTACTGCAAAACCATCCTGCTGATATACATCGCTGCCAGATAGAACAGTATAACCAACCGGATGCAGAACAGAATCATCCAACAGCTTGGTTTCGAGAGGGTCTCCCATAGCAGCGCCATCTTTCTCATCTGTTAAAGGATCATCTCCCCAGACGGCAATCCCGCATACTCCATCCTGAAGCACACCTGATCCAACCAGTTCTTCACCCGAATAGATGCCTATTTCACCATTCAAAGATGGATCAGCTAATACCAATAGACTCATATTCGAACCGGTCACCGGATGCACCGGCAGCAAGCCCGGTTCAGTATACACTGACGTCTGGCGTCTGCATTCCTCGCCTGCCTGCACCGCTCCTCTCTCAAATTCGTATACCAATTGTACATCTTCATCAACGTTAATATAATATCCCTGCCCCTCACGCATATTACCTATATTGCAAAATTCCCACTCAGGGATGTAGAAGTTCCCGAATCCGTCTTTGGCAACTATCAAATGATCCTCGATTCGTGATAAGGCAACGGTTGCTTCAATCGGGAAACGTGGATAATACGCTATAAGCTGCCAGCCTGATTCAAGCTGGATTGGTGTGTTGTGAGGTATCACTTGCCCAATAAACACTGATTCAACTTCTGTCAGCATTTTAATCTGATAACCTTCGCCAACCTGCCAACTGTCAATATTGTTAAAATTCCTATCGGGTCTGTAGAAATGACCTTCGCCATCCTTTATCATTACCAAAAAGCCTTCTTCTACAAGGTGTTCAAACATAACCTCGATGTTGTCATCATCCGGATAAATGCTTAACGATACAGTATTCCAACCAGGTAGTAGCCTTAATTCACGCATAGTAATTCCACCCTCGACCAACTCTAACGTTACAGGAATAATGGTTTCACCGCCAATGCCATTATGGTGAAAAATCAGTTCCCCTTCAAATCTGTTATCAACAGGCAGGTCTCTTGAATCCAACGTCAACGTGAAATCCTGGTGTTCATTGGCGACGATTTCACCCTCTTCAGGATCTATCTGAAACCAGTTTCGATTTGCAATAAGCTGCCAGACTCCTATCCGGTCAGTAGATTGAACCATACCTACGAACACCCAACTATAAACGTCAAGCCGATTGGTAATGTCAATCCCGGCTGGACGACCGTCGAGGTTGATCTCGCTCACAAACGTTAAGTCACCATTCTCAAGGTTAATCTTGTAGACCAAAATGGCGTTCTCATCACCGCGGGAAAAGGTATACAGATTGTAATCGTCCAGATCCTCTGGCCAATAAGCCAGCCCATAAGAACGTAAGTCACCGGGACGATCAATAGTCCGCACCAGATTGCCCTCAAGGTCGGTGACATAAATGTCGGATGTGATATTTGCTGAAATGAACAGGTCATTTTCAAGGTCGTAGGTCAGGCAACGATAAGAACCCGCTTCACCCTCAATCTCGCTAACCAGTTCTCCATCTGTGTCAAAGCCGTAAAGCACCTGTTCGTCCGCTCCCCAGATCAGTTCACCGTCCCAGCAAAGGTCTCGCATTCCGTAATCGGACTCGTGGAACTGGTTGAAGTCGCGGACAAGCTCGCCCTCCTGGTTAAGGACGTAAATCTTGTTGATAGCTTCGCGGTTGTTCCCACCGGAGACGTAGAACATCTCATCAATGACGACGACTCCATTCAGTTGGTTATCCTCTACGGCTTCTTCGGCGTTGTAGATGTTACGTAGTTCCCATGGATCAGCGTTTGCGTCCTCATCAACAAGACGTCTCTCGACTAAGTAGGTCAGTGAACCGTTGCCACTGTTGGATACTCTGAATTCGAAGGTATGCTCCATATTCTCACTGAGGGCTATAAAGAACTGGTCTTCGCTGGGTGAGCATACTGCGTGAAGCAGTTCGACGTTCAGTTCGACGTCATCTTCTCCGAGGTCGACGGCTTCGGTGGAGGGCAGGAAATCGACTGCGGAGAAGGTCAATTCGTATTCTCCCGGAGGCAGATCAGACAATGTGTAGTTACCCTCATCATCCGAATAGACGCCTACGATATAACGATCCAGTTCGATAAATGCTCTCTCGATAACATCATCATTAGCGGCACTGGTAACGGTTCCTGAAACTCTCGCTGTGGGGGAATCTATCGAGATGACTCCTGAAATATGGATAGTGGTTTCCTCGAAATCATCCCGATCTTCTTCCGGTTCAGCGAGTTCGATCTCAATCAATACGTTGTAAACACCGGCTTCGTATCCTTCCGTTACAACTGTAATTTCAACGGTTTCGGATTCTTCACCTTGAACAACGCCTGTTTCGGGGTCAATAGATAACATATAGAATTCGTGGACACCGTCATCAATTACGTACCAGGTGTTAAAGCCACGTGGTCCGTGCCATAGATTTTCACCGTCATGGGCGAGACCGTCAAAATCAGCGCCTACTACATGGAATTCCTGCAACAGTTCACAGTTCCAATCATCGTCAATATAGAACTGATACAGGCGGTCTCGCCCAGAAACCCATAACTGACCACGGGGATGATCAGAAATCCACTCGATAGCCCGCATCTCAACGTCTTCAAGCAGATCACCATAGTCTATCTCCGCTATCTCATCGAATCCGTCCATATCATATACGTGTATCACTCCATCCCTGAATTGAACGTGACGCAAGACAAAGAGGTGTTCACCATCTGAGGCAATAAAGGCTCGTTCGAGGCTGATGTGTGAACGCAAAGCTCCAAGCGCGCGTCCATCTGTATCGTAGCGGTAAATGTCATTTGGCTGCCGACTCCACCCGCCGAGATAGAGAATGCCATCAATGTAGAACATACCGGAAAGATAGGTAACTATCCCGAAATTTGCCTGCAACTCGCCGTCCTCAGGATCTAAGGCGAACAAGCGACCCTCGTGATGGTGGTTCCCCCACATCCAGTTGTGATCCGGATCCCACGCCATACAGAAAGTTTGATCGTAAGGTATTTCGTACTGCTCTATGACGTCGCCAGGATCGTCTCTACGCGGGATAATTCGTTGTTCATCATCATCCATAATCAATTGGTAGCTAAGGCTGAATGCAACTTCATCTTCTCCACTGTTGCTCAGTACAAGTTGGACTTCAGCTTCCTGATCCTCATCAACTGACACGGTGAAACCAAATGGATTGACAGTGATTTCAGCATTAGCAGGGAAATAGGAAAGAAAACCAAATATCAGGGTTACACTTAAGAGAACCTTCTTGTAATTGTTCATTATGTATCCTTTCATTAAAGATTATCCGCAGATTACGCAGATTACGCAGATTTTTTATTGTTAATACCTTTCAGTAGACGCGACACTCCTGTCGCGTGATTCTTTATTCACAGCAGATTAAACAGATTAAGCAGATAGAGAATCAAAAAATCTGCGCAATCTGCGTAATCTGCGGATAGAATCACGCGACAGGAGTGTCGCGTCTACTTTAGAATCACCTTGCGAACCGCAATAAGCTAAATACCGGATTAACTCCAAGAGAAACCATCATCCCGATTGTTCCGGCTTGAGGTGATGGAATACCTGTAAAATACAGATACAGGCATACGGTTAGTCCCAAAATTGACGATGAAACAGCTCCGAATTTGTTCACCCTCTTACAGAATAATCCCCAAATAAACGGTCCAAGAAATACAGCGCCAATCGCTCCCCACGAGATGCCAAGTATTGCAACGATAGTCGCCGGTTTGAAGAAGGCGAGTATTACCGATAATGCTACAAAAAACACGCTTGAGAACCTCATCAGCATAGTCAAATGTTTATCCGAAACATCCCTGTTTATAAATCCTGCATAAACATCCTTGGAAATAGAGGAACTGGATATTAATACTAATGCCGCCAGGGTTGACATTGAAGCTGACAATATCAACAGCAGTATCAAGACCGCTAAGGCTTCGGGGATTATATTGACCAACAATTCCGGCATCAGGGCGTCGAAAACCGGTTTTCCGTTTTCAAATGCGTTTGGAGCATTATCAGGTGATAGAAAGAACCTTGTCGTAGCACCGGTGAAATAGCCAATCCCGCCAATCAGAAATGCGAAAAAGGTTGAGGCAATCATACCGATCTTGATAGACCTTTCATCCTTAATAGCATAGAATTTCTGGACTAATTGCGGCATGGCGAACGGCGCAATAGACGTGAGAAATATAAGGCTGAAAAGGGGCCACCAACCGGGCGGTCCTATCACCTGTGTTAATTTTGGGTTTATTGCTGTTAAGGTTGAAGTTATATTCGCCAGACCATCACCCTTGTCAATAACACTCCACAGCAGGATAACAACGCCAACAGACATAATCATTCCAAACACAAGGTCTATCATTGTCATAGATTTATATCCGCCAAGTACAATATACAGCGCGGTAAAAAGCCCCATAAAGAGCAGAGCATAAGTATAGTCTATGTTGAAAGTAGCCTTAAACAGATAGGACAAACCCATAAATACGGCGGCGGAATAGGGAATGAAGAAGATGAAGATCGATACTGATGCGAAGAGCTTCAAGAATGGACTGTTATACCGTTTTTCAAAGTACTCTGGCATCGTATGGACTTTATATTCAACCGACATCCTTTTAATCCTGGGACCTAACAGCCACCAGACGCCGAGTACGCCGATAAGCGCATTTCCGACGGCGATCCACAGCCCTGAGTATCCAAAGCTCCAGCCGATTTTACCGGCAAAACCGATGAATAGCACCGCCGAGAAGTATGCTGTTCCATAAGTAGTGCCTGACCGAAAAGTCCCCTTTTTGTCATTCCCGCGAAGGCGGGAATCCAGACAACTTATTGTTTCTCCTGGATTCCCGCCTTCGCGG
>JAVCDD010000078.1 GCA_030765125.1 Candidatus Hatepunaea meridiana | reverse complement strand
TCCCTTACTGATTGATTGCATTAAAATCCTCACCTGTTGATCAGTGACCATTCAGATCCTCCTTATATATGATCTGAATAGTATACCTGATTCTGTTATTCAATGTGGGAATTTTAATTGTCGTTAGGCGGGAATTCTAATTGTCGTTCATCAGATGAACAATACGAAAGAAAAACAACTAACGAGCGTTGGAAGAGTTTATCGCGTTACTCGGACTTGGGAAGTTAGTACAGATATTAAGGTAGATGAATCGTTTGACGAAGTTCAGGATAAATTGGACGCTGTTGAATACGTACTTCATAACATCCCAACCGATGATGATCTGAAATCCGGTGTATATAAACTGAAAGTCGATGTTATTGGTGAATATAAATATTAGTTATGAATTTGTTTTCTATGCTCTATTTTTAATTCTTCATTAAATGTATCCACTTCGGCTTTAAAACCAATTTTCACTTTGTTGTATAATTCAATTATTTCACGAAAATTGATGTTTTGGGTATCTGTTGTTTTTGCTAATAATGCAGTAGTTATACTGATTGTAAGCTGTTCGGTTTCTTGAGGACTAATTTGCCCAGCGGCTTTGTTCGAGATCATTTTTAACTCCATTTTGTTTGACGATGTTAAGCTAATATAGTGTTGGATTAAGAATAAATCAATATTTTATTCAATTATTTTAATAAAAAGTTAAATAAAAACGTTATATACTTGACTCCCTTGATAAAATGTATTTTTTTGTATATAAATAACAAGGGAGATAAAATGGATAAGGTAACAATAAGCACATTTCAGTTTTTCAATATGTTTCCAGACGCTGAATCAGGGCGCGATTACTTTGAAAAGCAACGCTGGGCAAAAGGTGTAAAGTGCCCACATTGCAAGAAAACAAAAAACATAACCAGTAGAAAAGGTGACTATTATCGTTGTAACAATTGCAAGCAAGATTTCACTGTAAGAACCGGAACAATATTTGAGCGATCACATGTTCCGCTGAACAAATGGCTTTATGCCATGTATTTGGTTGTAACCGCGCGTAAGGGCATTTCAAGCTTACAACTTGCTAAAGAGATTGGTATAACACAGAAAAGCGCATGGTTTGTGTTACAACGTATTAGAGAGGCTTGTGGCAGTGATTTTGAGTTGTTAAGCGGAATAGTTGAAATTGATGAAACATATATAGGTGGCAAGAACAAGAACAAACATGATAAAAAGAAAATGGCAGGTCGTGGGATAGCCAATAAAACCCCAGTTATTGGAATGCGCGAACGTAATGGTAGGGTTAAAGCCATGCCAATGACTGATGTCAACATGGTAACTGTAAAGCGTGTAGTTGAAGATAACGTAGAAATCGGATCAACACTACACACTGATGAAAGTTCAAGTTATGATAAGCTGGAAGCAGATTATGACCGTGAAACAGTTAATCACAATCAAGGTGAATATTCCAGGGATAACGTAACAACGAATAGCATTGAAAGCGTTTGGGCGGTATTGAAGAGAGGTGTTTATGGGGTGTATCATCATGTTAGCGATAAACATTTGGCACGTTATGCTAATGAATTTGCATTTAGGCTTAACGATGGTAATGTAGAGCGCCATACGCTTGATCGTTTAACAAGCTTAACAGAAGTTTGTATCGGATCTCATATCACATATCAGGAATTAATAGCATGAAAGACCCATTGAAGGCTTTAGATAAGATGACCAAAAAGATATTTAAATATAAACCAAAAATAGAGAAAAAAGATTCAGTAGTAAAGAAAGCTAAATCTAAGAATGTAAATAATAAATTGTAAGGATAATAAGCATCCAGTCATATCAATGATATGTGATTGGTTTTGATAACCGACTTGCGTAGTGTGAAAGAATATAATATATTAGTACTGATATATTAACCAAACATATAATGGGAGGTTGGATGAAGAATAATAATCAACCAGTAAAGCATATTGCCAAAGTTATAGGTTCAATTCGGAACCCTTTGGGGATTGTTGGGGTATTTGCAATATGCATAGCAATTTTGATCTATTTCTTGGGTTCACCTTTAGACGGGTGGTTAAAAGCAATTTGTGTTTTGTGGTTATTTGTGATGCTGTCTGGACTCATTTGGGGAGCTTATCATATTACGATAAACTATCATACTCATTGGTATGAAGATCTTGAGGAGAAAATTATGGGAATAGAACAGATGAAAAAGTTTTCTATACTGATGGATTCAAAGATTTTCTTTTTGATTATTTAACTACAAACGAAGATCTTAAAAGAGCATTCAAACAAATATTGGAGGATAAAAACAATGGATGAGCGGCGGATTTTTAATTTAGTGTTAAACACATTTACCAAATCATCAACTTCTTACATGAGAAGTATTGGTGGGGTAGCGCGTGAAACTGGTTTAGATGAGAATGTTGTGAGGGATTGCATTGTAAAGCATCCAGAATTGTTTGAATATGCACCAGTGGTGGCTCCATCTACCGGATCAACTATTTATCAGTTTTTGGGTGAAATTGGTCTTAAAACTGTAGCAAGTGGTAAGTAATAAAATTGTTGTTCCTGAAGAAGGGAAAGATATGAATACTTTGTACTATGGCGATAATCTGAACATCCTTCGGGAGCACATCAAGGATGAAAGCATAGATTTGATTTACCTTGATCCTCCGTTTAATTCAAAGGCAACTTATTTAGATCCATTTTGTGGTTGTGGGACATCAATAAGTTCAGCGCAGAGTTTAAAAAGGAAATGGATAGGAATAGATATCACTCATTTAGCAATTAATTTGATTGAGCGTAGGATTAAAACATCATTTCCACGTTCTAAGTTTGATGTATTGGGAATTCCAAAAGATTTGGATGGTGCTATAGAACTATCTAAACGCGATAAATACGAATTTCAATGGTGGGCAACATCTTTGATTGATGCAATACCCTTTGATGGACGGAAGAAGGGGGCAGATGGTGGTATTGACGGGCTTTTGTATTTCAGACCGGAAACTAAAGTAGAGCGGGCTATTGTATCAGTTAAGGGAGGTCATGTAGATGTATCTCAAATAAGGGATTTAGTAGGTACACTACGTAAGAATAATGCACCTGCCGGTATATTTGTTACTTTAAATAAACCGACTAAACCGATGATTAAGGATGCTGCTTCAGCCGGCTTTAATGATAGTTACTATGGGAAGTATCCTTGTATACAAATATTGACAATAGAAGAAATATTAGATGGTAAACATCCAGACTTGCCGATGATTGATATGTCGGATGCATTTAAGAGATCACCTTTGGTAAGGGTGGATAAATTAAAGCAAGATAGTTTGTTTGATAAACGCAAGTAAGTCAATAATAACAAGTTACAAGTACAAGGGAGTTAAATATATAATTCCCTTTGCGAAAGGCTTGAGTAACTTAGACCATTCACACTTGGGGTGTGAATAAGGAAGGGTGAGGAGTGTCGGAAGTAAAGAAAGTGTAGATCGTGGCAGAACTATGGAGTGTGCTTGATTTGCAGCTTCACAAAGCTTAAATTCAATCAATCAGCAACCGCACTACCCACCTGCTTTGTATGCTGAGTAATTTAAAAGGAGTAACATTGCGCATTACAATTCGTTTATTCACAATCATCTTATTTACATTAGCAGGGATAGCCCATGCCCAGCCTGATTCGCTCTGGTCTCGAACATTCGGTGGTGGTAGCGAAGAACATCCATTATCTCTCATTCAGACAGTTGACGAAGGTTTCGCAATGGTTGGCTACACTTACTCTTTTGGTGCTGGTGCTGGTGATGTCTGGTTGTTGAAAACTGATGAAAACGGCGACAGTCTCTGGTCGCGTACCTTTGGCGGTGAAGCAGATGACTGGGGTCTTTCTATCATCGAGACAGCGGATGGAGGATTCGCAATTAGTGGTTTCACTGCTTCATTCGGCGCGGGTAATGATGATTTCTGGTTGTTGCGGACAGACGAAAATGGCGACAGTCTCTGGTCGCGCACTTTCGGCGGGAGAGCAAATGAATGGGCTCAGGCATTAATCCAGACAGAAGATGGTGGATTTGTACTGGTTGGATACACCAGCTCTTTCGGATCTGGATTCTATGATTTCTGGATGGTAAAGACTGATGAAAACGGTGACAGTCTCTGGTCGCGAACATATGGTGGTGAACAGGATGAACATGGCATGAGTTTCCTCCAGACGGAGGATGGAGGGTATCTAATAGCTGGCGGTACACGGTCTTTCGACGCTGGAGGGGGTGATTTCTGGTTGTTGAAGACGGATGAAAATGGAGACAGCCTCTGGTCGCGAACATTCGGTGGTGAGCACCATGAAAGAGCCTATTCTTTAATCGAGACTGCAGATGGTGGATACGCGTTAGCAGGGAACTCTTATACTTTCGGTCCCGGTGACTATGATTTTTGGTTGGTAAAAACTGACGAAAATGGTGACAGCCTTTGGTCACACGCTTATGGTGGTGCTCGCGATGATTACGGTCTTTGTCTAATCCAAACAGCAGATGGAGGATTCCTGCAAGCAGGAAAGACCGGATCTTTCGGTGCTGGCAGCGATGATTTCTGGTTATTACGGACAGACGAAAATGGTGATAGTCTCTGGTCGCGAACATTCGGTGGTGCAGGTGAAGAATGGACGCGTTCTCTCATCCAGACAGAGGATGAAGGATTCGTATTGTGTGGTTACACCAATTCTTTCGGTGCAGGAGAGGAAGACTTTTGGCTTGTGAAGGCAGGACATGATTCCGTGAGCGTACCAGGGTCGGTTTTCAATCCTCATCCGACTTCTATAATATTAGAACCTGCTTATCCAAATCCCTTCAACTCAACGACGATGATCAACTATGGACTACCCACCCCAGGTAATGTTTCTCTTCAAGTATATAACACATCAGGGCAACAGATAACCACGCTGTTTGAGGGAGACAAAGAAGCGGGAATTCATATAAATACACTGACAGCTAGCGATCTTCCAACAGGATTGTACTTCATACAACTAAAAGCATCCAACCAAGTATTCACACAGAAGGTGATGTTAATCCGGTAATACTGTGAGGAGTGTCAGAAGATATTTTCAAACCTACAGGACAATAACAATGGAGTCCATAATGAGAACTTACAAAACAAATTCAATTAGAAGTACGTTCAGTGCGCTGATGATTTTAATTGCTGTTTTATTGTTAAACATCAGCGTTGCATTCGCTCAATCGGAAACGAAGATAACGGCTGATGATGCAGCAGCAGGTGATATGTTTGGTGTAGCAGTTTGCATCAGTGGCGACTATGCCGTTGTCGGCGCTGGTTATGATGATGATGACGGAGAGGCTTCGGGTTCCGCGTATATCTTTGTTCGTGACGGCGCAGACTGGACTCAGCAGGCAAAACTGACTGCTAGTGATGCAGCTGAAGGTGACTATTTTGGTTGTTCAGTTACTATTAGTGGCGACTATGCTGTTGTCGGTGCTTATGGTGATGATGATGGAGCAGGTTCTG
>JAVCDD010000191.1 GCA_030765125.1 Candidatus Hatepunaea meridiana | reverse complement strand
TGGCGACAATGTCAAGATCATTGTAACGTTGATTTCGCCTATCGCAATGGAAGATCAGGTTCAGTTTGCCATCCGCGAAGGTGGGCGTACCGTTGGCGCTGGTATGGTGACTAAGATATTTGAATAATTATGATGCAATAGTATTATTGCACCAATTACCCCGATAATCAGAGTAGTATTATGCCTCGTGACATAGTAATCCTCGCTTGCACAGAATGTAAGCGTCGAAATTACACAACAACAAAGAACAAACGGAAACAGACTGGACGAATAGAGTATAAGAAATACTGTCCGTACTGTAATCGTCATATTATCCACAGGGAAACGAGGTAGGTTTGTATAGGTCTGTAGCTCAACTGGATAGAGCACCGGTCTCCAAAACCGGGGGTTGGGGGTTCAAGTCCCTCCAGACCTGCCAGAACTACCGAATTCTGAGAAAACATTGATTGGTAAGATAACAAAATATTTAATTAGCGTTCGCCGTGAAACCGCAAAAGTGATTTGGCCAACGCGCGCTGAACTTCAGGAAAGCGCAGTTATTGTAATTGCACTCGCCTTATTAATGGCGGTGTTTGTATTTAGTGTGGATTATATTTTAAATACCATTTTAAAACTAGTTTTATAGGTGAACCACCTATAGGGGAAAGACAATCTAATGTACCAGAGTGCGCAAGTCTTGCTTGCGTATGCCGAAGCAAGCTTCGACACTCCGGTTCAAAAAGTAGGATATTATGGATCAGGAGGAAAAACAACATAACTGGTATGTTCTACGGGTGTTCACTGGAAAAGAAGAAATGGTGAAGACCTATCTTGACCGGGAAATCGAACAGTTGGGTATACAGGATAGCGTAGGTGAGATTCTAATCCCAACTGATACAGTGATTGAGATGCGCGACGGAAAGAAACGCGAGAAAAAACGTGTCTTTTTCCCTGGATATTTGTTGGTTGAGATCACACTTAATGCAAAAATCAGATATGTAATTTCCAATGCTCCAAATGTAATCGGTTTCGCAGGCAATCCGAAGGAGCCACCACCTCTTAGTTTAAACGAGGTTAATCGTATTCTTGGTCGAATTGAAGAAAAGCGTGATGAAATTGTGATTGATATACCATTCCAGGTTGATGATAAGGTAAAGATTAATGATGGTCCGTTTAATGATTTCATCGGTTCTATTAAAGAGATAAATAAAGAGAAACGTAAGTTAAAAGTTCTCGTATCAATTTTTGGCAGGTCGACGCCGGTTGAAGTTGATTTCCTACAGGTAACGACTAATATTAGTCAATAATAAAGCTTAAAAATAAGAAGCAAAATGGCAGTCAGAAAAAAGAAAATACAAGGTTATGTTAAATTGCAGATCCCAGGTGGACAGGCAAATCCTTCACCACCTGTTGGACCGGCGTTAGGACAGCGCGGTATCAATATTATGGAGTTCTGCAAGGCTTTCAATGCACGAACTGAGGGTCAGAATGGAATGATCCTGCCAGTGGTTATAACCGTTTATAAAGATAAATCATTCAGCTTTATTGTTAAAACTCCTCCTGCGGCAGTGCTTTTGCGCAAGGCAATCGGCAAGGATAAGGGTTCTCCTGAGCCAAATCGTCTAAAGGTGGGCAAGGTGACTCACGATCAACTTCGTGAGATTGCCAAAATAAAAATGCCTGATTTGAACGCACATACAATTGAGGCTGCTGAAGCGATTATCGCGGGAACAGCAAAAAACATGGGTATTACAGTAGAAGGTTAATGATATGAAACACAGTAAACGCTATACTGAATTACATAACAAAATTGAAACCGGCGTTGAGTTCGAACTCGATGAAGCAATAACCAGAATTAAGGGTCTGGCAAATGCCAAATTTGATGAGACAGTCGAAATATCGCTTAACCTCGGAGTAGATCCTCGACATGCAGATCAGATGATTCGCAGCACGGTTTCACTACCTCATGGTATTGGCAAAGTGGTTCGAGTATTGGTGTTGTGCAAGGAGGATCGCGTCCAGGAAGCGCTGGATGCCGGCGCTGATTACGCTGGACTTGATGAATACGTAGACAAGATCAAAGGAGGTTGGATGGAAATAGACTCCTGCCTTGCCACGCCGGATGTTATGCCACAAGTCGGCAAGATCGGTCGTATCCTTGGTCCGCGTGGATTAATGCCCAATCCTAAGACGGGTACGATTACCAGAGATATTACCGCATCAGTCAAGGAGATAAAAGCAGGACGTTTGGCATTCCGTGTTGATAAGTTTGGGATAATGCATATACCGGTTGGTAAAGCGTCGTTCGAGCAAGATAAACTGAAGGATAATATTAAAGAATTTCTGATAACCATTCAACGCCTCCGCCCTTCAGCTGCAAAGGGGCAGTATTTTAAGAGGATAACACTTGCGAGTACGATGGGACCGGGGGTTAGGGTTAGTCGGGTTAGTGCGATGACAGCGATTAGGTAGGGAAACTCCAAAGCGTTTCTTTATTTAAAGTTTTTCAGGAATTGTTTATACAAAATATTAAGGTTGAGAATTTTAAGTGCTATAAAGAGCCTTGATGTCAAATTAGACATCTTTAACAAAAGTCAATTAAAAGCTCCAATTGGATCAAGGACTTATAGATTTCAAAGAGGATAGAATAATCTCTTATGATGATCTAAAAATACAGAATAAACTATATCGTGTTAATAATACATCGCTTTAAGTATTTATCTAATAATAAAAAACAATGATTCGTACATCACAACCCGCACCTGATAAAATAAAAGCCACCGAGGATCTGGAAGAGGTTGTCCAGAGGGCAAATTCAGTGATTATGACTGATTTTACCGGTATGTCGGTAACTAATTTTGATCAGTTGCGGTTAGAATGTTATAATAATAAGGTCACTTTTCAAGTGATAAAAAACACACTTGCCAAACTGGTATTCGAACGCCAGGGAATAGGTGATCTGGATAAGATATTAGCTGGACCGACCGGATTTTGCTTTGGATTTGACGATCCGATCATACCGGTCCGCATCCTTGCTGATTTTATCAAGGAAAATAGACGACTGGTTATCAAGGGATGTCTGGTCGAAGGTAAACTATATGGACCGGAAAAAGTTGATGAACTAAAGAATATTCCGTCACGGGAAGTACTACTGGCAATGGTCATTGGCGCTGTTGCCGGACCACTCAGCAATTTCGTGAGTATTCTTAATGAAATAGTTCGATCATTTGTTTCCGTAATAGATGCAATAGCCACTAAGGCTGAAGAAGATCCCACCGAACGTGATGGGTTAACTGCAATAGGAGAATCAGTGCAGAATATAATTGAAACCATAGAAAAAATGACTGTTCTTGAGCTTGTAGAGCTTAAAAAAGCGCTTGAAGAGAAGTTTGATGTCTCCGCCGCTGCGCCGATCGCAATGGCAGGTCTTATGCCAGGCGCACCAGCAGAAGACGCTCAAGAAGCAGAAGAACAAACAGAATTTGCTGTAGTACTTACCGCTATTGGTGATAAGAAAATACAGGTTATTAAAGAAGTCCGTCAAATTACAAGTCTTGGTCTTAAGGAAGCTAAAGCGCTCGTAGATAGCTATCCTGCGCCTATTAAGGAAGATATTCCCAAAGACGAAGCAATGGCAATTAAAACCAAGATAGAAGAAGCAGGTGGTCAGGTAGAGATAAAGTAATTCGAAAACTATGTCCCTTATCCGCTGTCATCCTGAAGCATCGGGATAACAGCGCAATAGGGAGAATTACTGTCAAAGACGGTGCTCTGACAATGGGTTGGTTTTCATACTTTGTTAAGTCAACCTCTATATGCCGTGTCCCTTGAAAAATCGTAGCGCGGGTGTCTTGGTCGGAAAGGTTGTTTTAATGCCGACAAGACGCCAGCGCTACAGTGTTTTTCATACTTGGTTGAGTCACCATTGATATGACGTTTCCTTGAAAAATAAATTGTAGTAGTATAAGCATCCCTGCTTGCGAATGGTTGTTGTAATTTCAAGAATCGCAGGAAGGAATGAATTCATTACTGGTATTTTTTTACTTTATCACTTTCACACTATCTGGAGAGAGGTTGAAGAATAAGAACTGTATTCAGAGGATAAGCTTTGCGAAAACGCAATCTGTCCTTGAAATGCCCGATCTTCTTGAAGTTCAGTTGCACTCTTTCGAGGAATTCCTGCAAATGGGTGTTCCCCCGGATAAGCGCGAGCGTAAAGGTTTGCAAGCGGTCTTCCAGAACATTTTTCCCATTCTTGATAACAGGGAGGAGAATGTACTCGAATTCATCGAGTATTATATAGCTCCTCCAAAGTATACAATCGAGGAATGCCGCGAGAGGGGCGTAACATACTCTGCTCCACTGAAAGCAAAACTAAGACTTTCCAGTCGCGATGATTACGGTGAAGATGGCGATTACGGACAAACCATAGAATCTGATGTATATCTTGGTAATCTTCCCTTAATGACTTCGGAGGGAACGTTCATCATCAATGGCGCTGAAAGGGTCATAGTTAGTCAATTACACCGTTCTCCCGGAGCATTTTTTGGCGAATCAATTCATCCTAATGGGACTCGTCTATTCTCTGCTCGAGTAATACCATTTAGAGGTTCCTGGGTTGAATTCACAACAGATATTAATGATGTTCTCTACGTTTATATTGATCGTCGAAAGCGTTTTCCAGTTTCAACTTTATTACGTGCGATTGGTTTTTCTAACAATTGGCAGATTTGGGATTTGTTCGGATATATAGAAGAGATAGCAGTCGGCAGCAAAACAATTAAATCCTATTTCGATAGAGAAATAATCCGTGAAATAGTTGATGAAGATACAGGTGAAGTAATTGTTAAAAACGGTGATAAACTTGATGCTGATATTCTCAAGTTAATACGTAAGGCAAAAATCAAACGTATCCTTTTTAATAGAAAGAAGGAAAAAGAAACAGATATTGCTTTTGATGTAATAAATAACACAATTCGAAAAGATCGTTCGCAAAATGAAGGCGAAGCGTTAGTTCAAATATATCGTGAGTTGCGGAATGGTGATCCACCAGATATCGAAACAGCGCGAAAACTGTTAAACAGGATGTTCTTTGATGAAAAACGTTATGATCTTGGATCTGTTGGTAGATATCGAATTAATAATAAACTGAATCTTGATATCCCTGAAGAAACTACCATTCTGACGAAAGAAGATATTGTTGCTATTATTAATTACGTGCTTGATTTGAGGCTCGGTAAAGAAACCACAGACGACATTGATCATCTTGGGAACAGGCGTATCAGAACGGTTGGCGAACAACTTGCCAATCAGTTCTCGATTGCACTATCCCGAATGGCCCGCACAATTAAAGAACGGATGAACATTCGTGACACAGAGCACTTGACACCTCAGGATCTGGTAAATGTACGCACAGTCTCATCCGTCATTAATACTTTCTTCGGTACAAATCAGTTATCCCAGTTTATGGATCAAGTAAATCCGATTTCAGAGCTGACTCATAAACGACGTCTTTCAGCGCTTGGTCCCGGTGGATTAACACGTGAACGTGCCGGCTTTGAGGTTCGCGATGTTCACTATACACATTATGGACGACTTTGTCCCATCGAGACACCTGAGGGACCGAATATCGGACTGATTTCTTCTCTTAGCACCTATGCAAGAATTAATCCTTTGGGATTTATTGAAGCTCCATATCGTAAGGTGCGTAATGGAAAGGTTTCAAAGCAGATTCAATATCTTACTGCCGATGATGAAGATAAAGTTATTATTGCACAAGCGAATGCACCGTTAAACGATAAAGGTGAGTTTATACTTCCTCGAGTAAAAGCCAGATACCGTAGTGATTATCCGGTAGTTACTCCGGATGAACCCAATTATATGGATGTCTCGCCTAACCAGATCGTTTCGGCTGCTGCAGCCTTGATACCGTTTCTTGAACATGATGATGCTAACCGTGCGTTGATGGGATCAAATATGCAGCGTCAGGCTGTACCACTCTTTTTACCTCAAGCGCCACTGGTGGGTACTGGAATGGAAAGCAAAGCTGCACGTGATTCACGGACGTTGCTACTTGCTGATATGGATATGGATATAATAAAAGTATCCGCCGATGAAATTATTGCACAAAGTAGGATTTATGATCCGAGAGTAGAAGACGAATCAGCGAATGTTGAGAAAAAAGTATATAAGCTCAAAAAGTTCTTCCGTACCAATCAAGACACATGTATCAATCAGAAACCGATCGTTGAAGCTGGTGATCATATCCGCAAGGGTGAAGTATTAGCTGATGGATGTGCTACTGAAAAAGGAGATCTTGCATTAGGTCGTAATATACTGGTTGCTTTTATGCCCTGGCATGGGTATAACTTTGAGGACTCCATTATTATTTCGGAGAGAATGGTCGCAGAGGATGTTTTTACTTCTATTCACATTGAGGAGGTTGAACTTCAAGTCAGAGAAACAAAGCGTGGTCAGGAAGAATTAACTCGTGAGATTCCTAATGTTAGTGAAGAGGCTACAAAAGACTTAAACGAGAATGGTATTATACGCGTTGGCGCTTTAATTAAAGAGGGAGATATCATCATTGGGAAAGTAACTCCGAAAGGAGAAACTGAACTGACCCACGAGGATAAGCTGCTTAAAGCGATATTCGGCGATAAAGCCGGCGACGTGAAAAATGCCTCCAAGTCTGCTCGACCAGGTATGGTAGGTACTGTAATAAAAACTCAGTTATTTAGCCGCAAACGTAAAGATTCAGAATCACGTAAAGAAGATAATAAAAGGTTAGAGAAACTGGAGGCTGAAAATAAAAGCATCATTAAAACGATTGAAGTGAAAGCAAAGATTGATTTAACTGCTTTACTTTTGGGGATTACCGCGGAAGAGATAACTAATCGCAGTGGTGAATTGGTGCTTACAAAATCAGGTATGCGGTATAATAAGGAAATAATTGACGAGTTACCTCTAAATGATCTTCCTTCAGATATTCATTGGTGTGCAGATGAGGATGTGAATAAAGTCGCTAATTTTCTTATTGAGCGGTGTATTGAAAAGATATATCAACAGAATACTCTTTACAGTAATGCAAAACATAAGATACAGGTGGGCGATGAGCTTCCCAGCGGGATAATCCAACTGGCTAAAGTGTTTATCGCTCAGAAGAGGAAGATTCAGGTTGGTGACAAGATGGCTGGTCGCCATGGTAATAAGGGTGTAATTGGAAAAATCGTTCCTGCTGAGGACATGCCTTATACTGAGGATGGCACACCTATTGATATGGTTTTGAATCCTCTGGGAGTGCCTTCACGTATGAATCTTGGGCAATTACTTGAAACTGCCCTCGGTTGGGCAGCATCGAAATTAGATGTTCACTTCGCTACTCCTGTATTTGATGGCGCTTCATTGGAAGATGTTAAGGAATATATGCATAAGGCTGGTTTACCGGAAATTGGTAAAACTAAATTATGGGACGGTCGATCAGGTGAACCATTTGATCAGAAAGTGACCGTTGGTGTTATTTATATGATGAAACTGTCTCACTTGGTTGAAGATAAGATTCATGCTCGGTCAATCGGTCCTTATTCTTTAATTACACAGCAGCCATTGGGTGGTAAAGCACAATTCGGTGGTCAAAGATTCGGTGAAATGGAAGTGTGGGCATTGGAAGCTTACGGTGCCTCCCATATTTTACAGGAAATCCTAACCGTTAAATCAGATGATGTATCAGGTCGTTCGCGTAGTTTTGAAGCGATTGTAAAGGGTGATATAATGCCGGTTCCTGGTGTCCCGGAATCATTCAATGTCCTTATTAATGAATTGATAGGACTTGGGTTGGAAGTGACTTTGGAGTAAAAATACTGGAATTACAGTAATTATTGATTTAAGTTTAGTAAGCATCCAACGCTTGCGGATAGACATTATCGTCCAATACTACATTGTTAAAAAGGAATTCGAACACTTCCTAATTGGCTGAAATATATAAAACTCCGCGTAGTGACCGATTCCTGCTTTCGCTGGGACATGATTATCGAGCCTCGTAGCGTAAGTTGAAGGGGAAAAAGGAGACCGATACCTGTTTTCTTATGCACTGTCGTTATTTAAAAGGGTATTTATAAAAAAGGTATACGGTCCCTTTATTTCCTGCGTATACTCCGTACTTAACAAAGTAGTGATAAATATTTATACATAAATGCTTACAACAATTATGGATTCAAACGAATCTACAGATAAGATTAAGAGTTCTCTGATGATTAGTTCGTTATTCTCTTTAATTAACTGGAGATTGAATTGCCACTAAGTAGCAAATTATACGATACCGATACAGATAATTTCAGTCAAATTACCATAGGTTTGGCATCACCGGATTCAATTCTAAATCGGTCACATGGTGAAGTAATCAAACCTGAGACAATCAATTATCGTTCCTATAAGCCTGAAAAAGATGGTCTCTTTAGTGAACGTATTTTTGGTCCGACAAAGGATTGGGAATGCTTTTGTGGTAAGTATCGTGGTATGAGATATAAGGGTATTATCTGCGATCGGTGCGGCGTTGAGATTACTCGTAAAGATGTCAGACGCAAAAGAATGGGGCATATTGAATTAGCTGTCCCGATTGCTCATATCTGGTTTTTTAAATCTCCGCCCTCTAAAATCGGTAATATACTTGGATTGAATATACGTCAACTCGAAAAAGTTATCTACTATGAATCATACTTAGTAATCAATCCCGGAAAGGCAGGCTGTAAAGCGGGTGAGTTGTTAACCGATGCTGAGTATAATAAAATTGTTGATAATTTAGGATCAGAAAATGATATGCTTCCCGATGATGATCCAAAGAAATTCATTGCTCTTATGGGAGGCGGAGCTATACGTATCGCTCTTAGTAAGATAGATATTAGAGAACTTTCCCACGATTATCGTGCACGAATATTAGTTGAGAGTTCAAATCAACGCAAGTTTGAATATATAAAGCGATTGAGAATAATAGAAGCTTTCCTGAAAGATAACAGCGCTGAAAATAACCGACCGGAATGGATGGTTATGAAGGTCATACCCGTCGTTCCACCAGACCTACGACCGCTGTTGCCATTGGACGGCGGCAGGTTTGCAACGTCTGACCTGAATGACCTTTACCGTCGTGTAATTATTCGTAATAATCGTTTGAAGCGGTTGATTGAAGTAAATGCACCTGAAGTAATCCTCCGCAATGAAAAGCGTATGTTACAGGAAGCAGTCGATTCACTATTCGATAACGGTCGAAAATCGGTAGCTATGCGATCAGATGGTAATCGTCCATTAAAATCTCTTTCTGACAATTTACGTGGAAAACAAGGACGTTTTCGTTATAACCTATTGGGAAAGAGAGTTGATTATTCAGGACGATCAGTAATTGTCGTTGGTCCGGATCTCTATCTTCATCAGTGTGGTTTGCCTAAAGATATGGCTATTGAGTTATTCAAGCCATTCATCATTCGGAAGTTGATAGAGCGTGATTATGCAAAAACCGTCAAATCCGCTAAACGAATGGTTGAAAGAAAGCTTGATTTTGTATGGGAATTACTGGATGAATTAATTAAAGATCATCCGATTATGCTGAACCGTGCTCCTACTCTTCATCGTCTTGGCATTCAAGCCTTTCAACCAATTTTGATTGAGGGTAAGGCAATTCAACTTCATCCGTTATCCTGTGCAGCTTTTAATGCTGATTTCGACGGCGATCAGATGGCTATTCATATTCCATTGTCCTATGAAGCTCAAATTGAAGCACGCCTGCTTATGTTAGCGCCTCGTAATATACTTCACCCAGCCAACGGCAGACCGATAGCGGTTCCTTCACAGGATATGGTTCTCGGATGCTACTATTTGACAAAATTGATGCCGGGTTGCAAGGGTGAAGGTAAGGTATTTTCCGGATCAAAAGAAGTTATAATTGCGTTAAACAGCAACGCCATAGATATGCACACCAGCATCAAGGTAATTATACAGGGACAATTAATCAGCACTACGGTTGGCAGAGTGATTTTCAACGACATCCTGCCTAAAAAAGTAAGAAAAATACATTTCTTCAATGAATTGCTAACTAAAAAGCGACTTGAACAGATTGTTGCTGAAGTCTATCAGATATTGGGATTTGACGGCACAGCTACATTCCTTGACAATCTAAAGGAACTTGGTTTCAAATATGCAACACGCGGTGGACTTTCAATCTCATTAAAAGAGGTTGAAGTACCCCTCGAGAAAAATATCCTTGTTGAACAGGCTCAACATAAAGTAGAGGACATTCAGAATCAGTATGAGATGGGTTTGATTACCGACGGTGAACGATATAATATGATTATAGACACCTGGACACATACTACTGTTGAAGTTACAGAGACGATGTTCAAGCATTTACGAAATTCACAGGGTGGTTTTAATCCATTATTTATGATGGCGGATTCCGGGGCTCGAGGTTCTAAGGAACAGATTCGTCAATTAGCTGGAATGCGGGGACTTATGGCGAAACCACAGAAAACGATGACAGGCCAGAAGGGTGAAATTATCGAGTCACCGATTACCGCGAATTTCAAGGAAGGATTATCTGTTCTGGAGTATTTCATCTCGACACATGGTGCGCGAAAAGGATTGGCTGATACTGCACTAAAAACAGCCGATGCAGGTTATCTTACTCGTCGTTTGGTGGATGTCGCTCAGGATATAATTATTAGTGAGGATGATTGCGGTACAATACGCGGTATTATGGTTGAAGCTGCTAAAGAAGGTGAAGAGGTCTCTGAACAGTTATTTGACAGGATACTTGGAAGGGTAAATGCCGAAGATCTTTACCATCCGATAACAAATGAGCTTATCTTGCCTGCCAATACATTAATAGGTGATAAAGAAGCACAGTTAATCGCTTCATCAGGTATAGCTAAAGTACGCATACGCTCTGTGTTGACCTGTGAAACCGAACGCGGTGTATGTTCTATGTGTTATGGGATAAATATGACCAATGGTAAAAAAGTTGGTCTCGGTGAAGCGGTTGGTGTTATGGCAGCTCAATCTATTGGAGAACCTGGCACACAATTAACACTGCGAACTTTTCACATCGGTGGAACAGCTTCATTGATTGAGACCGAATCTCAGCAAATTGCTAAAGGTGATGGGCGTATTGAGTATGAAAATATCGAATATATTGGAAGAGATGATGGAACTTATATAACACTGCGCCGCAACGGTTTAATTAAACTTATTGATGAGAACAATCGTATTATATCGCGGTATTCTGTACCTTATGGCGCAATTATATTTAAAGGTGACGGTGAAATTATTTCCACTGGCGATGTAATCTTCACCTGGGATCCTTATTCTGCGGTAATACTTGCGAATAACTCAGGCAAGGTGGAATTCAGAGACATCACAGAAGATATAACAGTAATACAATCAGTTGATGAAGCTACTGGGCAGCGTAAACAGGTTATAATTGAATCCAAAGATCGTAAGATTAACCCACATATAGTTATTTTTGATGATAACGGAAAATCCACGGGGCAATATGTTCTACCGATTGGCGCTTTGTTAATGATTCAGGATGGTCAGCAAGTTAAAGCTGGTGATGCATTGGTAAAAATTCCTCGCGAGTCATCGAAAACAAAGGATATTACGGGCGGTTTGCCTCGGGTGGCTGAACTGTTTGAATCTCGCAAACCTAAAGAACCGGCGATTGTATCTGAAATAGATGGTATTGTAAGATTAGGAGAGTTAAAACGTGGAGTTCGTGAAGTAATTGTCACTCCGACACTGGATGGGAAAATACTAAGTGATGATCCAACTGAAATTAAGAAGTATAATATTCCTATTGGTCGACACATACTTGTTCACGACGGAGAGGATATCAATGCAGGTGAGAGATTAATCGAGGGGTCGGTTTTGCCACAGGATATTCTGGCGATTCTTGGTCCTCGGAAAGTCCAGGAATATCTTGTTAATGAAATACAGGATGTATATAGAATTCAAGGTGTAAAAATAAACGATAAACATATTGAAGTTATCGTTCGTCAAATGATGCAGAAGGTGCGAATTATTGATCCGGGCGATACGATGCACCTTGAAGGAGATCTTGTTGATTATACAAAGTTGCTTAAATATAATCGTCGCATGAGTAAGAAGGTAATTGTAATTGATCCCGGCAACACTAAGTTTGATCCGGGACAGCTTATAGATAAAAATGCTCTTAATCGTGAATTAAGAAGGATACGTAAACTGAAGGCTGACCAGATTGATGATGAGGATGAAACCGAGGTCGTTCCGGAAAAAGAAATTGATTCACGACCTGCTAAACCTGCTGTTTACGAACAGATATTACTTGGTATTACTCAGGCGTCATTGGCTACCGAGAGCTTCATCTCTGCTGCTTCCTTTCAGGAGACAACTCGTGTTTTAACCGAAGCAGCAATCAGTCGAAAGACGGATACACTTCGTGGGTTGAAAGAGAATGTCATTATGGGGCATTTAATCCCAGCTGGAACAGGAACGATGAAGTACAGATCAATTATTGTTGAACAACCTGAAGATGAAGAAACACTCAAAATATCAACACAAGCTGAAGATGTTGATGAACAGATTGAGACGATTAATAAAACAATTTCAGAAAAAATTTCAGCAGCTGTATCAAAAGGTATGGAATCTATAGTTGTCAACTGATTCTAATCAACACAGAATGGCTTGCAGTAGAGACGACTGGCGGGTAGTATCTGTGTTAGCATCTTGGATGTTGATAACACAGAAGACTAGAGAAGCTAAAGACTAAAGACAAAAAAGAGAGGTATTCAATTTGCCGACATTAAACCAGCTTGTTCGTAAAGGACGTTGGACTAAGAAAACAAAGAGTAAAGCCGCGGCACTTCAGGGTTGTCCGCAGAAGCGCGGTGTATGTGTAAGAGTTTACATAACTACACCCAAAAAACCCAATTCAGCGTTACGCAAAGTAGCTCGCGTAAGGTTGTCAAATGGGATTGAAGTAACGAGTTATATTCCAGGTGAAGGTCATAACTTACAGGAACACTCTATTGTCTTGATTCGAGGTGGTCGAGTTAAGGATCTTCCAGGTGTACGTTACCATATAATTCGAGGTGCACTTGATGCTGCGGGTGTTGAAGACCGTAATAAAGGGCGATCCAAGTACGGAACTAAACGAAAAAAGAAAGCTTGATTGAGTAGATTATGTCAAGACGAAAAAGAGCAGTTATAAGGGTGATACTCCCTGATCCAAAATTTAATGATGTCTTAGTATCCAAATTTGTAAACTGCCTGCTCAGAAAGGGTAAGAAGAGTACGGCGGAACGTATATTCTATAATTCTATAGATATAATTAACAAACGAACCCAAAAAAATGGTCTGGAGATATTCCACCAGGCTATTGATCATGCCAAACCTACCCTTGAGGTAAAATCAAGGCGTGTTGGCGGGTCAACATATCAGGTTCCGGTGGAAGTTAGATCGCAGAGGCAGCTTGCGCTGGCGATGCGCTGGCTGATTAATTTTGCTAAAGCGCGTCATGAGAGAACTATGGCGGAAAATCTTGCCGCTGAATTAATTGCTGCTGCCAATAATGAAGGTGCAACAATCAAGAAGCGAGTTGATACCTTAAAGATGGCAGAGGCAAATCGCGCATTTGCTCATTTCCGGTGGTAGTTAAATATATCATTTTATAGAGGCTTCAAATATTTGCAAAAGCTAATGTTAGAAAGCGGTTTTAGACATCATTGTCGAATGTTTTACGTTTTACTTATTTGCACAGCAGGAAAAACTGGTGAAGCAAGTATAGCAGATTCTGTAAGATATATCAGTAGATTATTGTAATTTACTTAATTACGTCCCTCTCGAGATGCAATAAATTAAGCAGCCTCAGGGCTGCTTTTTATATAATAACATAGACATTGCTTTGTCAAGCGCTAAGTTCGCATAGGAAATAAGAGAACAGTATGCCTGTTTCATAAATATTCTATGAAATAACGATAGTCTGTAGAAAAAACAGCTATGCTGTCCTCTTGTTTCCTATTTAATTTATGCAATAAGTCCGACAGTTGTGGTTGCGGACAACCCAGACTACAATAAGTAGTGTTGTCATTCTAAACGAAATGAAGAATTAATTATAGTGAAATCAAACGGTAAAAAAAAGAACGTGCCGGGAAGTTCCCTTGCCAGAGTACGAAATATCGGTATAATGGCACATATTGATGCAGGGAAGACTACTACTACTGAACGGGTACTCTATTACACGGGACGAACCTATAAAATGGGTGAAGTTCACGAGGGTACGGCTGTTATGGATTGGATGGATCAGGAGCGGGAACGAGGTATCACCATTACATCTGCTTCTACGACTTGTCACTGGAAAAAACATCAAATTAATATCATTGATACACCGGGACATGTTGATTTCACGGCTGAGGTTGAACGTTCTCTACGTGTTTTAGATGGAGCAGTAGCGATTTTCTGTGCGGTTGGGGGAGTTGAGCCGCAATCTGAGACCGTTTGGCGACAAGCTAATAGTTATAATGTGCCGCGTATTGCGTATGTCAATAAAATGGATCGTTCCGGCGCAGATTATTACCGGGTTCTTGATATGATTCAGGATCGTCTTGGCGGTGTCCCAATTCCCGTACAGATACCGCTTGGTCAAGGTGAATTATTCAATGGTATGATCGATCTTATTCGGATGAAATCGGTGACGTTTATTGAAGACAGCTTGGGCGTTAAATGGGTGGAAGATGATATTCCGGAAGATATGATTGAAGATGCTAATAAATGGCACGAGAAGCTCTTGGAATCGGTTTCTGATATTGATGACTCTTTAATGGAGAAGTTCCTGGATGGTAAAGAGATTGCACCCGAAGAAATTATAGTTGCATTACGACATGCAACTATCGAATGCAAGGTCACACCTGTTTTGTGTGGATCATCATTTCGCTATAAAGGTGTACAGCGTTTGCTCGATGGAATTGTTAACTTCCTTCCAAGTCCACTTGATATTCAAGCAGTAACGGGTGTAAATCCTCGCAGTGGAAAGGAGGAGACCAGGAAAGGGGATCCGGAAGCGTATATGGCAGGACTAGCTTTTAAAATCGCAATGGATCCATATATGGGTAGGTTAACTTACTTAAGACTCTATTCAGGCACGTTGAATGTTGGTGACTCTGTATTAAATTCATTCACAGGTAAGAAGGAGCGAGTCAACCGCATTGTTAGGATGTTTGCAAATAAACGAGAAGAGCTTAAACAGGCAGTCGCCGGGGATATTGTAGCTATCATCGGATTGCGACGGTCGCGAACAGGTGAAACAATTAGTGATATAAAACATCCGATCCAACTCGAGCAGATGAGCTTCCCCAATCCGGTAATTTCTCTATCGGTTGAACCTTCAAGTCAGCAGGAACAGGAAAAACTTATAGATGCATTAAGTAAAATTACCGATGAAGATCCGACTTTTATGGTAAGTCAGGACTCTGAAAGCGGTCAGACAATTATTTCAGGGATGGGGGAACTGCACCTCGAGGTATTAGTTGAGAGGGTTAGACGGGAGTTCGGTGTTAAGGTCAGACAGGGAAAACCACGTGTATCTTATCGCGAGACAATTACTGAACCTGCATCCGGTGAAGGTAAATTTGTTCGTCAGTCTGGAGGTCATGGGCAGTATGGACACGTTAAACTGAAGATAGAACCTGTTGAAAGAGGAGGTGGTTTCATATTTGAAGACCGCATTACGGGCGGAGTAATACCTAAGGAGTATATCAGACCAGTCGAAAATGGCATTCGTGGAGCGCTCGATAATGGTCCGCTTACCGGTTTCCAATTAACGGATTTAAAAGTCACATTAGAAGACGGCAGTTTTCATGAGGTAGACTCATCAGATATAGCTTTTAAAATTGCAGGATCAATGGCGTTGCAGAATGCGCTGACAAAAGCGAAACCGACGTTGCTTGAACCGATTATGAAGTTAGAGGTTGTATTACCAGATGTCTATATGGGGGATGTAGTAGGTGATTTGAACTCGCGACGAGCACGGATCCAGAGCATAGATGTAAGGAATGATGCTCAGGTTATTTCAGCAGAAGTACCGTTAGCGACAATGTTTGGATATGCAACCCATTTAAGATCACTAAGTCAGGGACGGGCGCTCTTCACAATGGAATTCGGACGTTATGAGAAGATTCCATTGCAACATCAAGATGAAATACTCGAGAAAATTCGAGGATATTAAGAAAGTAAGCAAGTAAGAAAGTGTGAAAGTCCTGTCATCCGTATGGTTCAGGATGCGATACATAATTTAAAATAATCATATTAAATTTTAAAAGAGCGAAAAACTTGCTCACTTTCTTACTTGCTCACCTTAAACAGAGGTAAATAGAAATGGCAAAAGAGAAATTTGTACGTGATAAACCTCACGTCAACATTGGAACAATCGGTCATGTAGACCATGGCAAGACGACCTTGACGTCAGCGATTACTCAGATCATGGCACGTAAAGGTTTTGCGCAGGAACGATCATTTGATTCGATTGATAACGCACCAGAAGAGAAGGCACGCGGTATAACAATTGCTACGGCACACATTGAAT
>JAVCDD010000273.1 GCA_030765125.1 Candidatus Hatepunaea meridiana | reverse complement strand
CGATCCAGATAGGAACTCATCCTTTGTTAACCCCGTCACCGATCTCTTATCCGGTAATCAACGCGACGGTAAATGCAATTATGAAATGGTACAATTAATCCTTCATTCAGACAGAAAGCCAAAGGAGAAAAAAATGAAATCGTTTGATGTAGTCATTATTGGCGGTGGTCCTGCCGGTATTCAGGCAGCGCTTTCAGCCAGGCATGCATATCCTGATAAATCAATTGTCGTTATCAGGAAAGAAATCGTTTCCCTCATACCGTGCGGTATTCCCTACACTATTGGCACTCTTGAATCTGTTAAAGCCGATATAATGCCGGATACTCCGCTTATCAATAGTAATATTGAGATTATAATCGGTGAAGTACAGAAACGAGAAAACAAAAAGTTAATACTCAATACCGGAGAGAAGATTGGTTTTGATAAATTAGTACTCGCTACAGGTTCAACACCGGCGCTTCCGGGGATTATCGGTATAGATAAAGATGGAATCTATACGGTAAAGAAGGATTATGATTATCTGGAACAAATGCGAGAAGCCGCTCGTGGAGCTAACCGAGTGTTGATCGTTGGCGGAGGTTATATCGGCGTCGAACTCGCTGACGAGTTACTCAAACTCGGCAAATCAGTTACTCTAGTCGAACTACTGTCCCATCTACTCGCAACATCATTGGACTGTGAGTTTAACGAGGCAGTTGAAGAGGAATTGACGCGACGTGGATGCCAAGTACTCACCGGTTCTCGAGTTGAAAGCTTTGCGGGTAACAGGAAGGTTACAGGAGCCTACCTGTCGGATGATAGATTTATTGAGGCGGACTTTGTGATTGTTTCCGTAGGATATAAACCAAATTCTTCAATAGCTGAGATGTTCGGGCTGAAGGTTGATAAACAGTATGGTATCGTTGTCGATGAATATATGCAAACCTCAGATAAAGATATTTTCGCCGCTGGCGATTGCGCCATTACCAAGAACTGTTTTACCGGCAAAAATACCGCGATCATGCTTGCATCTGCTGCTATGGCGCAGGGGCGATTGGCGGGAGCTAACCTGTTCGAGATCAAGTTAGTCAAGAGCTTCCCCGGTACGCTGGGAACTTTCTCGACCAAAATCGGTGACCTGGCAATTGGAGCTTCCGGACTCACAGAACAGCAGGCAAAGGCGATGGGAGTCGATTATGTCATCGGGACAACCGAAGCGCCCGACCGGCATCCGGGAAAACTGCCTGGGGCATCAAAGATCAGGATGAAACTCGTTTTTGCTCGTCACTGCCACATCCTTCTGGGTGCGCAGCTCACCGGTGGTGACTCGGTCGGTGAGTTGACCAATATGCTTTCGGTAATGATCCAAAAGAAAATGACCGATATGGAGATCGACACAATCCAAATCGGTACTCATCCTTTACTAACCTCATCGCCGATCGCATATCCAGTAATTGGGGCTGCGGTCAACTCAATTCTTAAATGGTACAAATGATGAAATGTGAAGATCACAGCGTTAATATCATCAGAATTGTAGAAGCGTAAAACTGTGATAAAACAAAAATGATGCGAACATTTCAAAATAATGAGGATTATTATGCTGATTTACAGTTATCAATGTAAAATCTGTCACAAGTGGTTTGAACGTTTAGAATGCGAATCACAAGAACCGTTGATGTTCTGTCCATTTTGTGGTGGAATGGTTTATCGACTTGTAAGTGAAACAATAGACTTAGATTTCCAATCTTCGGCAGATGAGCATCGCAATCAGAAGATCCAACGTTCTCGAAGACTTAAAAGGAAATCTGAGGAGAGAACCAAAGTATTATCCAGAAAAGTAAGGAGAAGTCATGAAAAGTTTCAAATTTAAAGGCAAGTCATATCAAGTTGACTCGGAAGGATTTCTCTTGGATTTCAAGTGTTGGGATGAAAGATTCGATTATAAATCAAATAGGCTACTACAATAGTAGTTGAGTGAAATGTGCCGAAGCGCGGCAAGGTGATTGGATTGCTCAGACTGGTTGATCTTTTCGACGAAATTGCCGCTCTAATAAAGAATTCAAAAAAAACAGGAAATTCATTATCAATGGGAAAAGAAGCATGAATCTAAAACGAGTAAAAGACTTGATGGTATCACTGAACAATTACGGTACCATCGACGAGGATGCCATGCTCCTCGAGGCGCTGAAGGAGCTGGAGGCATCGACAACCACCGTGGGACCGGAGGGTCAACCTCCGCGAGCTGTGCTTGTGCAGAATGGAGCGGGAGAGATTGTCGGGCAGCTGGGACATCTTGATTTTTTGAAAGTGCTCGAACCGAAATATAATCTGCTTGGCGACTTAGATATACTCTCCCGTGCGACAATCGATCCGGAGTTTCTGGAACAGATGGTCGAGTTACTCGGTTTTTGGCAGGGCAGCCTGGAAAATCAGTGCCACAGGGCTGTGTCAATAGAAGTCAAGTGGGTTATGCGCCCGGTTAAGGAGTCTTTAGATGCTGAAACGTCACTCACCGAAGCGATACACAAGATGATCATGTGGCAGTCGATGCGGGCACTCGTGACAGAACGTGGTGAAGTTGTTGGAGTTGTACGACTGACTGATCTGTTCAGGGAGGTCTCCGACTGTATGAAGAGGAATCATCAGAGAGGACAAGACAAATGAGGTACCTGATAGCAGCTTTAACACCAGACTTGGATGCCAAAGTTCACAGGCGATTTGGTGGTGCTGAGTATTATATCGTGATCGATTCCGAATTAACGGAGTTATCTTTTATCACTGGTAAAGGAGAGGACCAGCCTACTCACGGTATCGGGAGATTCTTACACATGGGCATAGAGAGGGTGATTGTAGGCAACATCGGTCCTAACGCGTTTAGACAGATACGTCAAGTCGGTTGGTCGATGTACTCCTGTCACGGGATGACGGTCAGGGAAGCGGTGGAGAAGGTAGAAAACGGTTCGATTCCACCTTTAAAGGCTCCGACTATGAAAGTGAGCGTGCACTCTGACCGTAATAAGAGCAAAAGAAAGAAGCACAAGGACGGTGGAAAAGGATTGAGACCAAGATCACCAAAGATAATTAAGGGCGTTAATCATGCTTAAGACAAAATTTTTCAAAGAGAGGGCTCAAACATTCAATGTTGTCGTTGAGCATTCGATAGAACAGGCGGATGCCTTCCTAAAAGAAGGTGCTAAAAAGAGAGAAATATCGCGAGATATTCAGCACATAATTTCTGATGGGAATCAATGGCACGTTGTATTAAAACTCTGCTATGAAGATGAAGAAAATTAGTAAACCAAAGTAGTACCTCAACTGTTAATCAAACAAAGGAATAATAAAATGAGCTTAAATGAAGAGGCTCTGGTCTATCATTCTCAAACCAGAGTCGGAAAGATTGAGATTTCACCAACGAAACCTTGTCTGACACAGCGTGACCTTTCATTAGCATACACTCCCGGAGTGGCAGTGCCATGCTTAGAAATCAGTAAGGATCCCGAAGCTGTTTATCGTTATACAGCAAAGGGAAATTTAGTGGCTGTCATTTCCAATTGCACCGCCGTACTTGGTCTTGGGGACATCGGTCCCATGGCAGGCAAACCCGTAATGGAAGGTAAGGGAGTGTTGTTTAAACGCTTTGCTGATGTAGATGTATTCGACCTCGAGTTAAACACAAAGGATCCGGACGAGATCATCCGTACTTGCATAGAGCTTGAACCTACCTTTGGTGGTATAAACCTTGAGGATATTGCAGCTCCCGATTGTTTCTACATAGAAGAAACACTCAAGCGCGAGCTTTCAATACCGGTTTTTCACGATGATCAACATGGCACTGCGATAATCTCCGGTGCAGCTCTAATAAATGCCTGCGAACTTACCGGTAAGAAGCTTAAGGATATCAGAGTTGTGTTCAACGGCGCAGGAGCTGCCGGGATAGCCTGTGCAAAATTCTATACTACCCTGGGCGTCAGTCATAAACACATCGTTATGTGTGATAGCAGAGGAGTGATTTATGAAGGTCGCGAGGATTTAGATCCTGAATCTCTTTATTATAATAAGTATAAGGTAGAGTTTGCCAGACGAACGGATGTTCGAACACTCACTGAAGCCATGGAAAACGCTGACGTCTTTGTTGGAATATCTGTTGGAAACTGTGTGACACAAAATATGATTAGATCGATGGCAGACAATCCAATTGTATTTGCAATGGCTAACCCAATACCGGAAATCAGCTATGAAGAAGCGAAGAGCGCCAGATCGGATGTAGTCATTGCAACCGGACGTAGTGATTATCCAAATCAAGTGAACAATGTGCTTGGATTTCCCTTCATATTTCGCGGTGCATTGGACGTCCGTGCCAGCACTATCAATGAAGAGATGAAACTTGCGGCTGCAAAGGCGCTTGCTAATCTGGCGAAGGAAAACGTCCCTGAAATCGTGTGTCGTGCTTACGGAGTTGAGAAAATTGAATTCGGTCGCGATTATCTGATTCCAAAACCGTTTGATCCACGTGTGTTGTTATGGGAAGCATCAGCAGTGGCTGAAGCTGCTTGTGAAACAGGTGTCGCCCGTCACCCGATAAAGGACTTCGCGGCATACCGTGAAACGCTAAAACAACATCTGAAGCACTCCGAAGGGATGATGCAACACATCATCCATTAGAATCTTTAAAAGTGTTTTAAGTATAAAATGTCACATCCACTGAAATTAGATACAAACGGAAACATCACGTTAGAGATTAACGTCAAGACCTTTTTGAAGGTACTTGTCGTTTTAGTCCTGGCTGTCGGTGCAGGTTTCCTGCCATTGCCCGGTCTGACGATGGCTTCCAGGATTTGCATGGTATTATTTGTAGCTGCTGCCGGTCTTTGGATCACAGAGGCGATACCCCCTTTTGCCACTGCTGTTATGGTTATAGTGTTGAGCATCTATCTGTTGGGTAAACCTGAGGGTCTTTTAGGACTGGATCGTGTTGGATACCAGATATTTCTCAATCCAATCGCCAGTCCGGTGCTGGTACTTTTCTTCGGGGGATTTGTTCTGGCTTTGGCAGCATCAAAGCATGGTTTGGATGTTCGATTGGCTCGTGCTTTTATCAAACCTTTCGGAACACACCCGAGAATGGTATTACTTGCAATTATATTAACCACTGGTCTGTTTTCGATGTTCATGTCCAACACCGCGACAACTGCTATGATGATAGCGATCATGAGTCCGTTGTTCAAACATTTCGAGGGACGCGATCCATTTAAGAAAGCAATGGTGCTAGCGATTCCTTTCGCGGCAAATATCGGTGGGATGGGAACGATAATCGGAACTCCACCTAATGCTGTCGCAGCGAGCGTTCTAATAAGCATGGGACATCCGGTCTCATTCTTAAAATGGATGGTCGTCGGCGTACCCTTTGCAACTGTGATGCTTTTCAGTTTGTGGATTTTTCTGGTAAAGGTATTTAAACCTTGCGAAGACCATTTCGAGATTCTCTTCCCTGAACAACTCGCTATAACCTGGGACCTGGTCACGGTCGTATTGACTTTTTGTGTTACTATCCTTCTCTGGCTGACTGAACCGATACACGGTATTCCGGCGGCAGTTGTAGCGTTGCTGCCAGTGATGATTTTCACCATGTT
>JAVCDD010000376.1 GCA_030765125.1 Candidatus Hatepunaea meridiana | reverse complement strand
GAATTACCCTCCCATTTTGTCATTCCCGCGAAGGCGGGAATCCAGAGTTTTCAAGTATTTAACAAACACCATCTGGATTCCCGCCTTCGCGGGAATGACAAAATGGGAAGTATTTCAACAGGATCATCTGTGAGAATTGAACCACAAGTTAAACGAGCAGATGAAATTCGAGCCATAGCTGAGGAGCGTGACAGGTGGATCAAGGTAGTTTCCGCTTTCCCATTCAGCCCCACAACGCGAAATTGACGCGGTATAAATAATACCGATTGGATACACATAGACCGCCTACTGTATGATCTTTGTATAGACCAACGAGATTATCGTCCAAAACAAGAACTCAATTGATTTTAACCACCAAGACACAAAGACACGAAGCAATTCATTTCACAAACAAACACAGGAGAATATTCAATGAAACATTCAACAGTTCTTTTAATGGTTCTTGCGCTCGCCCTCGCGGCTGGAAGCGCATCAGCTCAAGATGCTGAAAACGTCGAACAGGTCGGAAGGATTTACAATCATTGGACCGGTGTAGGTGATGTCACCGTGATTGATGACTTGGCTTACGTCGCCACTGGAATGTCCGGTCTTCAGATTGTAGATATATCTGATTCGGAGAATCTAGAGGTCATTGGTTATTGGGATTACATTAATTCTGCCTATGGCGTAGCGGTTTCCGGTGACTATGCTTACGTATCGAACTATTGGGGAGGTTTATACGTCATCTCAGTAGCAGATCCTGAACATCCGCAAGAAGTGGGATACTTAGATACAGATGGAAATGCCTGCAACGTCACGGTTTCCGGCGACTATGCTTATTTAGCGAATAGGTCAAGCGGTTTGCGTATCATATCAATTGCCGATCCGGAAAATCCAGAAGAAGTGGGATACTATGAAACAGAGGGGGCTGCCCTTGGCGTTTCGGTTTCCGGCAACTATGCTTACGTAGCTGCCTCAGGAAGCGGTTTGCGTGTCATATCAATTGCCGATCCGGAAAATCCGGAAGAAGTGGGATACTGTGATACACCGGGGTGGGCTTATGAAGTCGCAATTTCCGGCAACTATGCTTACGTAGCTGCCTCAAGAAGCGGTTTGCGTGTCATATCAATTGCCGATCCGGAAAATCCGGAAGAAGTAGGACACTATGATCCGCCAGTGAGTGCCGTAGACGTTGCGGTTTCAGGCAACTATGCTTACGTAGCGGACGATGAAAGAGGTTTGCGTGTCATATCAATTGCCGATCCGGAAAATCCGGTAGAAGTGGGATACTATGATACACCGGGGCGAGCTAAAGGCGTTACGGTTTCCGGCAACTATGCTTACATAGCAAACTATGAAAGCGGTTTAGGTGTCATCTCCATTGCTGATCCTGAAAGTCCGGTTGAAGTGGGATACTATGATACAGATTATTGTTGGTTCAATGGCGTCATGGTTTCCGGCGACTATGTTTACGCAACTGACTATAATCGCGGTTTGCGTATCATATCAGTTGTCGATCCGGAAAATCCGGTAGAAGTGGGATACTGTGATACGCCGGGGTGGTTCTATGGCGTCACGGTATCCGGCGACTATGCTTACGTGGCGGGTGGGGGTAGTGGTTTGCGTATCATCTCAGTTGTTGATCCTGAACATCCGGAAGAAGCGGGATACTATGATACACCGGGTGATGCCCGTGGCGTCACGGTTTCCGGCGACTATGCTTACGTAGCGGACCTTAGAAGCGGTTTACGTGTCATCTCAGTTGCCGATCCTGAAAATCCGGAAGAAGTAGGATACTATGATACACCAGGAGAAGCCTGGGGTGTCGCAGTTTCCGGCAACTATGCTTACGTAGCGGACTATGAAAGTGGTTTGCGTGTCATCTCAGTTGCCGATCCTGAAAATCCGCAAGAAGTAGGACACTATGGTAAAACTGGGCCTGTATTTGGCGTCACGGTTTCCGGTGAATATGCTTACGTAGCGGACTTGTCAAGTTTGCGTGTCATCTCAGTTGCCGATCCAGAACATCCGGAAGAAGTGGGATACTATGATACACCAGGACATGCTAATAGCGTTGCCCTGTCGGAAGACGGCTTGATCTATGTAGCAGACTGGACAAACGTGGGAATTTACCGTTTTATCGATCCGGCTAAGGTTAATGATCCTGCTGTTTCTGTTCCGGTAAAGTTCAATCTATCCGCCGCCTACCCCAATCCGTTCAATTCCATAACAAAATTGTCGTACGGATTACCAACAACAGCGGATGTATCGGTTAGAGTGCTCGACATTTCTGGTCGGTTAATCACAACATTGATTGATCAGCGGAAGACGCCGGGTCGTTATTCAGTGGCGTGGAATGGAATGGGCGTTCCGGCAGGAATCTATTTTGTGCAATTAAAAGCTGATGCGTTTTTTGATATGAAGAAAGTCGTTTTAATGAAGTGATGGAAATAGAGGGATAGTATACTTACAAGGATATACAGGATAAACAGGATATTCTATAGCAATATAACAATACAACAATTTAACAATTTAACAATTTAACAATCTTTAATATGTCCAAAATAAAAAAACTACCCGAAATAAAAGAACCAACCCGTATGTTGATGTCGGGCAACGAAGGGATTGCGCTTGGGGCGCGCGAGGCGGGGGTGTACTTCGCTTCAGCTTATCCGGGGACTCCATCAACGGAGATAATGGAAACCTTTGCCCGGCTGCCCGGGATTATTGCTCAATGGGCGCCTAATGAAAAGGTCGCCTTTGAGACCGGCATAGGCGCGGCGCTGGCTGGTGCGCGGACGATGGTCTGTATGAAGCACGTCGGCGTCAACGTGGCGATGGATCCGTTGATGACCTTCGCTTATACCGGAACCATCGCAGGATTCGTTTTGATATCCGCTGACGATCCGGAAATGCACTCGTCACAGAACGAGCAGGATAACCGGTATCTGGCGCGCTTCGCCAAGATACCGATGCTCGAACCGTCGGATTCGCAAGAAGCACACGATTTTTTCAAGCTGGCAATCCAAATTTCCGAGGAATTTGAAACGCCAGTGATGCTGAGGATAACCACCCGCATATCGCACGCCAAAGGAATCGTAGACCTCGTACCCTGGCCTGTTCCGCAAGTCAGCGGATTTAAGAAAGACCCGGACAGATTTGTGATGGTGCCGCAATTTGCAAAAATACGGCATCACGAAGTTGAACTTCGGACGGAAAGACTTAAGCTTTATTCGGAAGAAACAGCGATTAATCACGCTGAGCCCGGTAAAGGAAAAGTCGGCATCGTTACCGGCAGTATTTCTTACCACCACGTTCGCGAGGTTATGCCGAATGCGCCGGTCTTCAAGATCGGGATGTCCAACCCGCTGCCGATTGAAGCAATCAGAACCTTTGCCGGTACAGTTGATGAACTGTTTGTCGTCGAGGAACTCGATCCATTCTACGAGGAACAAATCCTTGCCGCCGGTATCAAGTGCGAGGGCAAAAAATACTTCCCCTGCGAAGGAGAATTGAATCCAAACATCGTCGCAGAAGGACTTCGCATAGCCGGTGTGTTGGACTGGCAAGCCCCGAAGCTCCATCCGGGTGAGGTTGACGTCATTCCACGTCCCCCTGTTCTGTGTTCCGGATGTCCTCACCGTACTGTTTTCACAGCTCTTAAGAAAATGAAAGCCGACGTGTTTGGCGATATCGGCTGTTACACGCTTGGAGCGCTGAAGCCGTTAAACGCGCTGCATACTTGCATCTGTATGGGCGCTTCCATTGGAATGGCTTCCGGCGTTCAGAAGGTGGAAGGTTCCAAACGTCCGGTAGTGGGAATTATAGGAGACTCAACGTTCCTGCATTCAGGGATTACCGGCTTGCTGGGCGCCGTTTACAACAAGGCTCCGGTTACCATAATAATCCTTGACAACCGCGCCACCGCAATGACCGGCGGTCAGCAGCATCCGGCAACCGGACATACGCTCCAGGGTGAAGAAACGACCGCGGTCAATCTGGTAGAATTGTGCAAAGTTCTCGGGGTTAAGAACGTCTGTGAAATTGACGCTTACGATTACGAAGAAACTCTCAAGGTCATTAAGGAAACGACATCCTCCGGCGAGACATCCGTAGTCATCACCAACCGACCCTGTATGCTTTATCCGGTTAAGAAGAAGCCGGAGCCATTAGAGGTTAAACTCGATATCTGCAACGGTTGCGGAGCATGCATTCGAATCGGCTGCCCATCCATCAGGTTGATCGATGAAACCACCGATAAGGGATTACAAAAGGTTGCCATCGATCCGGATACCTGCACGGGTTGTGAGTTATGCGCTCATGTATGTCCGTTGGATGAATGTATATTGCCTGTTAAGTAGCCCGTATTCTCCGAATACGGGTAAATATTTGGCAGAATCAATCCCCAAAGGGGATTAATATGAATACCACCGGTGTAAACCGGTGGAACGGTTACAACCAAAATCCCACAACCCTGAAGGGGTTGAATGTGAATAACCACCGGTGAAACTGGTGAAATGGATGCAACCAAAATTACCCAACCCAGGAGGGGTTGAACCGTTTAATTTTACAGGAATAACCATTCGATCCCTTCAGGGTCGTTCGACAGTTACCATTTATTCCGGTGGGTTTCACCCATTGCTATTCACATTATTCCCTTTGGGGAATTAAACTAAATTTGTAAACTTCTTAAAAATATGATAGATAAAACAAAAAACATCCTAATAGTCGGCGTCGGAGGTCAGGGGGTAATCCTGGCTTCCGAACTGCTGTCCGAAGCGGCTATGAAAGCCGGCTTCGATGTAAAAAAATCCGAAGTACACGGAATGGCTCAACGCGGCGGAGTCGTATCGAGCCACGTTCGATTCGCCAGGAAGGTTTATTCACCGCTGATCCCCGAAGGTGATTCAGACGTGGTACTCGCGTTTGAAGCTGCCGAGGGACTGCGCTGGGCGAACAATGTCAATGAGGACGGCTTGGTGGTCGTCAATACACAGGAGATCATTCCACCAATTGCCTTTACCAAAGGATATGATTATCCCGAAAAACCCATAGAACAGGCTCGTAAACAGGTTAAGCGACTAATTGCGATTGACGCTATCGGTATTGCGCAACGTCTTGGAAACGTCAAGGGAGTTAATACAGTGCTACTTGGCGCAATTGCCGGTGAACTGCCTATCTCGGATGAAATCTGGGAAGCTGTCATCCGCCGTCGCGTACCGCGCGGAACTGAAGAGATGAACATTGCTGCTTTCAAAGAAGGCGCTAAGGCGGCGGTGATGTTGTGATTTCTGGACGTAGCGCTGGCGTCCCGCCGGCAAGGGAAATAGGGGGACAGTATACCTATTTTTATAAGTATTCATCGAATAACCGACAGTCTATAAGAAAAATAGGTATACTGTCCCCGTAATTCCCTAAAACACAAGGTAAAATAATGCCTACAAATTTGCGCTTTTTATTCTTTCTACTTTTTCTACCGTTTGCTATAACAATCACCGGCTGCCAGGTCGGCGGTTCAAAATCGTTCATCCAGGGCGACTCAATCGAAGATAATAACGCCTATTACGATGGCGAACCCGTAACGGGTGACTGGATCATAATGAACCTGCTCGATGAACCGGAATCGCTTAATCCTTTTACCTCCACATCGGCGAGCGCAACCAATATATACAACGGCTACATCTACGAGACATTCCTGCGCACTTACCGGCGACCGCCCTGGGATGACGAACCGCTGTTAGTGGAAAGACTGCCTGAGATATCCGCCGATCACCTCGTTTATAAATGGAGGCTGCGTCCCGATATCTACTTCCACGACGATCATCCGCTGACTATGCAGGATGCTGTCTTCAGCCTTAAAGCCATTATGAACCCCTACGTGGATGACTTGCCTACCAAGCCCTACTACGCTGAACTTGACAGCCTTGAAATGATTAACGACCTGAATTTGGTGATGTACTGCTCACAGCCCTATTTCCTGCACGCTGAATTCCTCGGTAGTTTTAACATTATGCCCAGACATATCTTTGACGCTGATCGTCTAATGGATGATCTGACCTACTTCCAGGTCAAGAACGGCGGGGCATTCGGCAGAGTTGCCGGTATATTGGAAAACCTCCCGGATTTCCTGACAGACGACCTTAAATGGAAAGATCTTTATCGCTGTACGGCGTTGGCTTCGCTTGAGAAATCCATAGAGCGTCAATCGGATGGTAAGATTGAATGGAGTGAACTGGAATCAATTATTACGGATTTATCTGTATTTGAACAATATAACCGCGTACTTGACTTCCTCGAAAATCATACTAACGGCGCTTCACCGCTTCGTTCGTTAAAAGAGACGGAGGCAATGGTTCGAAAAGCCCTTGGAACGCTGCCGTTAACTGCTGAAATTGCGATGCTTTCAAGTCGTGAATCGTTCCCTCTTCGTGATAGTCTGATGACTGTTTGCCGCGACATCCACGACCGCATTGAGAAATTCGGGCTGCAATTCAATAAGCACGAGATGAATCGATCCCCAACCGTAGGCAGCGGACCTTACAAATTCGAGCATTGGAAGACCGGACTGGAAATATCTTTAGTAAGGAATGAGAATTACTGGCGCGGTGAAGGTCATGCTTATCTCGACCGGATTGTATGGCGTGTGCTTACCGATGTAACCGCTTCGCTGGTCGCCTTGAAAAACGGTGAAATCGACTTCCTTGAGAACCTTCAGACAATCCAGTACCTGACTATGACCAACCGCCAGAGTTTCCTGGACAACTTCGTCAAGAGCACGTATGTAATTCCCAGCTATGGCTACCTCGGCTGGCGCAATTCTCATCCGATCTTCGCGGATAAACGGGTGCGTCGTGCAATGACGCACATGGTGCGTCGTGTAGATTTGCGGGATAAGCTGCTGTTCGGGTTTGCCGAAATCGTTACCGGTAATTTTTATCGTTATGGCATGGACTACGATTCGAGCATTGTGCCGTTTAAATACGATCCGGAGAGAGCGCTAGAACTGCTTACTGAGGCAGGCTGGGCAGATACTGACGGTGATGGTATTCTGGAAAGGGATTCGCTTGAATTTCGTTTTGAAATGTTAGTCCCATCAGGATCTACCTTCGCTCAACAGTTGACCTCCATCCTGCGCGAAGACCTGTTTATGATCGGTGTCGAGATGACCATCCGGCAGTTGGAATGGTCGGTCTTTATCAACAACTATATCCGCAATCACAACTTTGACGCCTGCTATCTGGGCTGGGTATTCGGTATGAAGGGTGATCCCAAGCAGGTCTGGCATTCCGAATCCGCCAAGAGCCGCGGCTCTAATCATATAGACTTTATGAATGCTGAAGCCGACTCATTAATTGACGCCGCGCGCGTCGAGTTCGACCGGGAGAAACGCGTAGCGATGTATCACCGTTTCCAGCAGATACTGCACGAAGAACAACCTTACACATTCCTATTCAGCACAATGCGCAAACCCGCCTATGACAAGCGTTTCAAAGGAGTGGTCTGGTATCCGTTCCGACCGGGGTATTTACTGAATGAATGGTTTGTACCGAAAGATGAGCAGAAATTTGAATAATCCTGCTTTGAGGAAATAAGGGGACAGTATACCTATTTTTCTATGGACTGTCGGTATTTCAAAGAGTATTGATAAAATAGGTATACTGTCCCCTTATTTCCAACAATTTAGCGATTTAACAATTTAACAAAAGGTTATCTAAATGAACAAATCACATCTACAAATCCCCATAATTCTATCATTGTTGATATTAACCGGAATAGCTTCGGCTCAACAGTTCACCGTAGAGCCGGATTCCACCGAAGGAGTCGGCTATATCGATTCGCTGGCGGTCTTCAACAGTATCATCACCAACGAATGGGATCAGGAGAACCTCATTCTCTGGGTAAAAGACGCAGACGTACCGGATCAGTGGTTAGTCGAAATTTGCCAGGGCACTCAATTTTGCTGGTCACCTTGGGTAGATTCCGATACGCTGAGGCTGCTGCCCAACGGTGAAGACACGCTGCAAGTGAAATTCCGCGCTATAGGCAACCCGGGCACCGGCACAGCTACCCTCACCTTAACGGCAACCGCCGATACAACCATACGGGAAGTCCTGACCTTCAGATACGAAGCTCGACCGCTTGCTGTAAGACAGAATCAGAATGACAATCCATTGTCCGGTAATGTTCAGGTTAACAATGTTGCACTATTTGGTGGTGGTTCTGGTCTTAGAATTCAATTACCAGGCTCCACCTGGGTTACTATAACTGCTTATGATGGTATGGGGCGCAGTGTCGGCAGGATATGGGAGGGTCAAGGTTATCAAGGGAATCAAGATATAAGGTTAGATTTTGGTCACCGATCCATACCAAGTGGTATTTACCACATCAAGATTAAAACAGAACACTACGGCTCTATCTGGACTAGAGTTGCGCTTTTACGGTAAACGAAAAGTTCAGAGTTCAACCTTCAGGTTGTCTTCGAGTTCAGAGTTCAACCTTCAGGTTGTCTTCGAGTTCAGAGTTCAACCTTCAGGCTGTCTTCGAGTTCAGAGTTCAACCTTCAGGCTGTCTTCGAGTTCAGAGTTCAACCTTCAGGCTGTCTTC
>JAVCDD010000092.1 GCA_030765125.1 Candidatus Hatepunaea meridiana | reverse complement strand
TTTCTGGATATGAGCCCCTTTTTGTCATTCCCGCGAAGGCGGGAATCCAGGAGAAACAATAAGTTATCTGGATTCCCGCCTTCGCGGGAATGACAAAAGAGGGACTTTTCGGTCAGACACTACTTAATGTAGAGTCAGCAACACGACCTTTTTTATTTCGAAAATAGATCGTGACAAGGTCGGATATCTCAATGTCAGGAAATTGCTCTTTTTCTTTGCCATACACCTTATCCTTCAGCTCTTCATAGATTCTAAAAGCCTCTTTTCTTGCTTCAGTTTCCGTGTATCCACCGACTGGTCTATGTCTTTTACCTGTTATGGGATCGATATAATTAAGTTGATAAATAGTCTTCCCCGTACGGGTTTTTACAGGTCTCCAAGTCGGAATTTCTGGTCGTTTAGGCATATTACACCTCAATTAGATGGCAGCTTTTGGGCACTCACTAATAATATAAAACCCGCAACTCCTTAATGCAAAGGAATTACGGGTTTTTCTGCGGAGGATGAGGGACTCGAACCCCCAAGGGTGTAAACCCGGCGGTTTTCAAGACCGCTGCCTTACCAATTAGGCTAATCCTCCAAAGCCGATGGTAACTAAAATATGAACGTTTTGGAAAGCAATATTATACGAAATCTTGTTTCAATTGTCAACAAAAACCCCTATAACAATTAACTAATATAATAGTATCTGGTGAAATAAAGACTATGTCCTGACAGGTGTTGACGTTTGTGAACAAATCAAGGAATTTACAACTAAAACCAAGTCAAGTTCATAGTCTCCTCAAGAATGATTCCGGATCATTTAAAAATGCTCTTGTTATAGTAACATGTTCAATTTTATCATAGTCCATTTGTTTTATCTTACTATCATCGAAACTTAGGATTGTTGCATCTGGAAACGCCATTAAAATCGGTGAATGAGTCGCTATTATGAATTGACACTCCTTATCTACCATATCCTTTAGTATGTGTATCAAAGTTAATTGACGCAGCGCTGAAAGTGGTGTTTCAGGCTCATCAAGCAGGTAAAAACCTCGAGGAACGAGTCTTGAATTTAATAAATTCAACAGATTCTCGCCGTGCGAGAAAGCATCCGGGTTCTCACCGTAGTTAGTGTCGAGAGCTTTCCTCTGACTCTGTGCCATTCCCATTGCCAGTTTCCGACCATAACCTGTGAATTTTTGGTTATATTCGGTTTCCAATTCGTCTAATTCCTCACCTTGCCTGATTATTCTCTTTGTGAATCCGAAAAAATCCTCAACTCTGAAAAAGAATCCGCGTTCAGGTTTAAGATTTCTGACAAATTTCAGTTGACCGGCAAGCAAACGAGCATGCTCGAGACTTTCATCAGATTGAAAATCCTGACTGCCGATAGCTATAGAGCCAAATCCCGCCGCAATCGCTTCCAGTAATGTTGATTTTCCAGATCCATTCTCTCCGATGAAAAATGTTACAGGTGTTGTAAATTCCAGTTCTTTTAGATTTTTGACAACCGGTATCGAAAATGGAAATTGAGAGGGAACCCGCCATTTATCCTTTAGAGATACTGATCTAAGAAAGATCATTCAAACGCGTTAGATGAAAATTTCAACGGCACCCTTACCAACCCTATTTTCTTTTTCTCAAAAAGAAGATACTCATGCTTAAGGATGTGGAAAAAGAGATTGCGCGTTACCTGAACATCTTGACGACAGTATTCAGCAACCTTTTGCACCTGACCGTTTCGCCACCATTGTAACGATTGTAAACCGTCAGCCGTCTTGCCTACGCCCAGAGTGGCTGAAGCTAATTGATCCAGTTTCAGACGATGCCCTAATACCTTTGTAACTTCTGCCAATATATCGTAATTCTTCAACTTATGGAAGTTAAATCCTGAATAGGCGCGCAACACCCGATAGTCAAACTTAAGATGGTTAAATCCTATGACTAAGTCAGCGTTTATCAAAATTTTGACCAACTCGTCAACATCCTTCTCAGCAAAGTCAAGGTATTCATCCTGAGGGAAGCGATAGACCACAGCCCAGGCTAAGCCCATCCCCTTGATATTTCCCCATCCTCCCACCTCATCGGCGCCACGCTGGGTCTCAAGATCAAAAACGACACCCGACTTATCTGATTGCCAGGCATCCGGTACGATAACAATGGGACCGGCAGGGGAAGTTGAGGATTTATTAATATTCAAGTTGTTTATATCCTCCTGAGTTTTCTTCTGTTTTATATTAATCGAATTTGATTTACTATTTGTTCCGATTTTTTTTAATTTTATACTGCCTGCCAGAATCTTAAGCGTTAATATTGTGGCATCTTTATCCAATGGAATATTGCCATGCCCGCATTTAGGAGAATGAATACAGGATGGACATCCACTATCGCAAGGGCACTCATCAACCAACCTAAGCGTTCGTTCTACCAATTTACCAAATACATCGAACAGCCTCGCTGATAATCCGATGCCTCCGGGGTGACCATCGTACATAAAAACCGCCGGTCCACCTACATCTTTATGCGAAACGGTCGAGTACCCACCCATATCATTTCGGTCACATAGCGCAAACAGTGGAGACAATGCCAACAAAGCGTGTTCAACTCCGTGAACACCACCGCGAAAATGCAACTCCGAATCAGCGGCTAATTCAGCGGTTTCATCCGGAACAGCAATCGCTAACCCAATCGTTTCGTAGGAATTGCGTGGATAATCAAGATCGTGTTGAGAAATGAGTTCCTGTCCGTAAACACGGCGTTTCTGGTAACCGACAAGCTGCTCAGTAACTTTCAGACGAGCCAGACTCACTTTACCGACCGGATAACCATCTTTTTGGGCTTTTGAAGCAGTAAAGGTAATGGTGTCAGGCAATGGCTTCTCATTTAGCACTTCAAGTATTTCCGTTTCCTTCTCGAACAACGGATTTGTGTAATACATCACTTTTGTCTTGCGTACAATAGCTCGTTTTGCCATCGTATCTAAATTGATTACCTGATATTGTTCTGCTCGATGAAGATAGACAGCGCCGGTATGACACTCAGAGAAAACTGATCTTCCACTTAGTGTTCCAAGTTGGAAGTTGCTATTCTCAAGCTCGATCGAAAAAACATCGCCGGTTGTACGGACGTTCACTTCACGCTGAGGTCTGTGTTGAGCGGAAAACCATCTATCTCCTGAAGCGCCCAGCAACAGTTTTCCCTCAGTGGTCAGTTCTTCAATCAACTGCCTCGATTGCGAGTCTTTCGCAAGTGGATCATCAAGCTTAATCGGAACTTCATTGGCGGCACAGAGCAAATGGGGTTTTGCGATAAACGGGTTCGATTTGTCAACGATGGCTTTCTCTACGGGTCGAGCAAAGAAATCGGCTGGATTGCGCATAAAATATTGATCGAGTTGATCTTGCCCTGCAACCAAGCAAATGCAGGATGGGTTGTCTCCGCGTCCGACTCTACCCGCTCGCTGCCAGCTTGTGGCAATCGTTCCCGGATATCCGACCATAATGCAAACATCCAACCCACCGATGTCAATACCCAATTCGAGCGCCGATGTCGAAATAACGCCATTCAACTCACCGGATACCAGCTTTTGTTCAATCTCGCGCCGTTCCTCCGGGAGGAATCCGGCACGATAGGAACTTACCTTACCGGTCAGATTGCCGTAAGCTTCATTCATCCAGCGGTGCAGCAGTTCTGTGGTACGTCTCGCTTTAGTAAAGACTATGGTTTTTAAACCGTTGGATAACGCTGTTGCAAAGAGCTTAAGCGCAAATGTCAGATAACTCTCGATAGGATTGAAGAATAGAAAATGCCGCTTGCTGATAGGAGCGCCACTCTCCTCGATGACCCTGTATGGATGTCCGGTCAAGTCTTGCGCTAATTCTCCTGCACCGGCAATAGTAGCCGATGTTGCGATAAACTGCGGTGATGTACCGTAGAATTTACATAACCTATCAAGTCTATGCAGTAAATGAAGGATATTACTACCGAAGATACCGCGATAAATGTGCAACTCATCAAGGACGACGTACTTCAAGCCCCGGATAAAACTTTCCCATGACGAATGATAACTCATTAACGATAGATGCATCATATCAGGGTTTGTGATCAGTATTGAGGGAGGTGATTTGCGCATTTTTGTGCGGGTATTGGTTGGAGTGTCACCATCATAAATTCCAGACGAGACTCCCTTTTCCAATCCGGCTGCCTTAATAAGCTGATTTAGTTTGATCGATTGATCCTGTTCTAATGCCTTCAATGGAAAGATATATAGTGCATGAGCATCCTTATCATTGGCAAGTTTTTCAATTACCGGCAGATTATAGAGGAGGCTCTTCCCGCTGGCGGTGGGTGTGATTGCTACCAGATGATGACCTGATCTAATCAAATTGATTGCTTCAGCCTGGTGACTATACAGTTTCATAATGCCGGATTTCTTCAACGCTCGATCAATATTATCAGGGACGGAACTTGCCGGAACGGCATATCTTGCAGGTTGGGCAGGCAGACGTTCGTGATGTTTCAGAGCTTCAGAAAACAGACGGTCTCTATCAATATGTTTAAGAAATTTATCTATTGACATTATAATAATGGTAATTCTATTACAGGAGTGTCGAAGCTTGCTTCGGCAATGCTCAAGCAAGCTTGAGCACTCCGGAGTAGAATGGCGCTACTTTCATAAAAATGATAAAGAGTAGCTTTGCGATCATATACTAATTCAATCAAATTTTCAGAATCGATAAATAAGGTTCTTTAATAAATTGGAAAATATCACAATATGAGTTAATTTTAGGAAAGTATTATAAGTTCAGAGTTCGTCCCGAAACTTCGGGCTGTACTCTGAACTTATAATATTAAACATAACTAATATGATTTCAAAGGAAATGAGGCAATAATGACTCATATACTTAATTTGTTCCGTAAGTCCCCTTTTGATCCATTATACAAGCACGGATTGAAAGTAAAGGAGTGCACCGATCTGGTTAAACCGCTTTTCGAGGCGATTTTTGCTGGTGATCTGGAAAAACAGAATGAGATTTCCAAGCGTATCTGCGATGCTGAAAAGCAGGCTGATCTGTTAAAGGTCGAAATCAGACGCATTATTCCCAAAGGTATCTTCCTTGCGGTCAATCGCGAAGATCTACTCAGGTATCTGAAAATACAGGACGATTTAGCTGACACAACAGAAGACATTGCCGTATTGTCGAGTATGAAAGCGCTTTATGCACCACCTGACCTACAGGATGAGATTCTTGCTTATGTTGATACTGTCCTGAATGTCTGTACGCTTGCCGACGAAGCAACCAATCAACTGCAACCGATAGTTGAAGCTGGCTTTAAGGGTGAAAATGTAGAGAGCATACTTGATCTTGCCGAGCAGGCAGAACAAGCTGAACGCAACGCTGATGACGCCGGTCTGAGATTAGCCAAAAAGCTGTTTGCGCACGAGGATGAAATGAAAGCGACTGATATAATGCTCTGGTTCCAGATATTCGATCTGCTCGGCGACCTGGCTGATTATGCGGATAAAACAGCAGAATGGCTTCACAATATGCTGGAAAAATAACACTGTCATTCTGAACAAAGTGAAGAATTTAAAAAGGATTACATAGTACGTGGAAGCGATTAATTTCCCATACTATCTGCTGGTTTCTGCTGTTGTAATTAGTTTTTACGCTGCATTTATGGGTGGCGCGAATGACTTTGCCAACGCCTTTGGAACGTCAGTTGGATCAAATGCAATAACCTTCAAGCAAGCTATACTGATAGCCATCATTGCAGAACTGATAGGCGCTGTTATGGTTGGCGGGAATGTAACCGATACCGTTCGCAAGGGGATTGTGGATCCATCGAACTTTGAAACGGATCCTATGTTATTGGTTTATGGTTTGCTGGCAGCTTTAATCGGATCAGGGGTTTTTCTTCAGGCAGCTACTCACTTTGGCGTACCGGTTTCAACAACTCATGCAATAGTCGGCGCTATGGTCGGGTTTGGGATTGTAGCTTGCGGTTTTGAGTCAATCTGTTGGGGCAAAGTCGCCCGAATTGCTATGAGCTGGGTTGTGTCGCCTATTGGCGGCGGGATCGCTGCCTACGCCACCTTCAGAGTTATTCAGAATAGGATACTTGAAAGACGAAATCCAGTGGCGGCGGCATCGAAGATGGTCCCGGTATTCGTTGGCTTAACAGGCGGTATACTTGCACTCTCAATGCTTTATAAGGGATTGAAGAATTTACACCTTGATTTGCCCTTAAGCCAGGCAGTAATTGCAGCATTAGTCATAGGTTTATTAGCGATGCTTATCGCCAGGTCAATGTTACCCCGTTCTTCAGATCGTAGTAGACGGGTGCAGCTTGCTATCGTTGAAGGCAATTTCAAGTATTTGCAAATTATTACCGCCGGTTATGTTGCATTTGCACACGGAGCTAATGATGTCGCCAACGCAGTTGGTCCTCTGGCTGGCATCTGGACGATATATCATAAAGGTCTCATAGGATTGAAAGCGGAAGTTCCTATCTGGATACTTGTTATGGGTGGTACCGGAATTGTCCTCGGATTGGCTGTATTCGGGAAAAAAGTCATAGAGACCGTAGGCAAGAAAATAACCAGTATCACACCATCACGAGGGTTTGCAGCGGAATTCTCGGCGGCAACGATTGTGCTTGTTTTTTCAAAGTTAGGTATGCCGGTATCCACGACGCACACTTTGGTCGGCGCTGTTATCGGTGTCGGTTTAGCGCGGGGGATTGGCGCTATTGATATGAGGGTTGTTAAACGAATTCTTATGTCCTGGGTGATTACTATACCCGCTGCAGCAATTGCTACAGCGATTGTTTATCTTATTCTGATTGAGATATTTATTTAAAGTTAAGAAGTGAGGAAACGAGGAAGTACCATTACTTTGTTAAGTGCGAGATTCGCGTAGGGGCCAATTTATTGAGCCCCTTCAATTTATGCAACGGGGCTCGATAAATCGGCCCCTACGCGAATCTTATGATGTCTCAAATAATTACGAAATACTAAAATAAATACTTAGTGTCTGACCGGAAAGCCCCTTTTTTGTCATTCCCGCGAAGGCGGGAATCCAGATAACTTATTGTTTCTCCTGGATTCCCGCCTTCGCGGGAATGA
>JAVCDD010000168.1 GCA_030765125.1 Candidatus Hatepunaea meridiana | reverse complement strand
TAGGCATTAAAATTTCCGACCAGGCAATGAAGGCGTTGAAATTAGAGAAGCATGAGTTCCATGGGGAATGGAACTACACGATTCATTCATAGCAATTCCGATGAGTTATTAATTTCCGCTTCCTAAATCACCCGAGAAAGCCATCTGGCGAGCGCCACGCTCGATCTCGTAACGCTCAATTCGCTCCGGTTCCTCAGGATTGCAGATGTCTATCATGCGAAACCCATCTTCACCGGTCACGAAAGCAACATCATTGTAAAGGAATACTCTGTCACCCTCCGCGGCAACTTCCGCAACGAGTTCCATGTCAGGCAGATAGATCACCTCAAATACCCGTAAAGTATCACGGTAAACGCAGTACAGGTACCCATCCCGGAAAGCGCTCCCTCCTGAGAGCGGCAGTTCTGTCTCGCCAATCAGTTCCGGCTCGTCACCCCGGTCAAGGTCATAGATATTCCACCTGTCGTTTACTTCTAAAGCAAGCTTGTCATCGATGTTCATCATTGAAAGGTAACTATCGTTCATTTCCAGCAACCTGTATTCTTCTGACAATCCCTGGTCTCCCCAGCGGAAGATGACTGCAAATGCAGAACCTTCGCCATGATCGCCAACTGCCAGCCAGCTTCGTCCGGTTATCATCTGGTTGCAGTAACGAAATATTTCCATTGCCGGAATGTAAGATCGAGAGATAACACGCGGTCTATCAGGCGGTTGCAAGGTCATTACCAGTACCCGTGACCAGTCCGTTGTAACGAGCCGGTTATCTCGTTTGATAATTTCGTCTGCATAAGAGGGAGGTTGGTAGGTATGTGCGATTTCGAAGCTGTCGTGATCATCTGGGATCAAATGAACGATTTTTCCACCTCTCTTGCAGAAAAGTTCCTCGTTAATAAGGCGTACATCGTCGGTTATAAATCCATCGATCGTTCCCAGTAATTGCGGATTGTCCGGATCGTTTATATTAAAACACCAGAAAACATAAGGACCACCGTAAGTTACAGTAGTTAGATATCCCGGAAAGGCAGATAATGAACGTATGCATTCATCTTCCAATAATAGCGCGATTGACACAGGCTCATCAGGATTGCTGAAATCGTAAAGCTCAATGCCCCTCTCAGGTCGTCGTTGACCGATAGCCAGAATTCCGCCTGCCATCGAGAAAACAATCTCAAAAATATCCAGCTCAAATTGTGTGGCTAAGCGAGGATGAGCTGGATCACTGATGTCATAAATCGAGAGACCCTCATTACGGACGCTGGCGGTTAACAATCCGTCGCCAAGGCAGATTTTGAGGAATTCACCTTCGATTGAGCCTAAGAATTCTATCTCCTCATGATCACTGATGTCATAGAATCTAATCTCGTTCGTTTCTTCGTCAGGATCGTCACTGCTGTTTGTAACAGCCAGGCTTCCGTTGATGAGGATTGTCTGATGGGATCGCCCGTCGTCAAACTTGCGTATAAGTCGAGGTGCATCATTGGAATAATCAAACGTTCCCAAACCGTCATCGTATCCAACCAATGCAATCTCATCGTTGTAGGCGAGCGTCAGCATACTCTCAACAGAATCGCAGATGAACATACCGGTTGCGGTGAACAACCCATCGTCGTCGGGCAGTAAACGTTCGATGATCTTATTATCACCGTACAGCAACATCCCTGGCTGGACGTCCCACAATGGATCATTATAATCGGGTCTGAAATTGCATGCAGTCCGGTGTACCAGTTCTACGTTCCATGCTTCATCAGCGAAAATAATAGAGCTAAAAAGACAAATCGGCAGAAGCAGGATCGACAGCCTACGGAAATAGAAACCAAATCTTTTCATTATAATCTCCAAACTCATCTAATTAGTGCAATTTTTCGAAAAGTGTTGAATCCAGTAGCTTCCAACTTTAAAAAATACACACCCGACGGCAGACTACTTGCGTTCATGTTTGCTGAATGGAATCCCGCTTGCCTGTAACCTTCAAACAGTATCCCTACTTGCCTTCCAAGCGGATCGTAGATCCCCAGCGAAATGTGAGTATGGTAGGGAATGTTGTATCTGATTGTTGAGAATGAGTTGAAGGGGTTAGGATAAGCTGCGGATAGATTGAACTTTACCAGCAAAGAAACAGCAGGATCATCAGCCTCAGCAGGATCGGTGAACCGGTAAATACCCACGTTTGTTCCATCCGCCACGTAAATCAATCCATCTTCCGACAGGGCAACTCCGTAAGCCCTCCCCGGAGTATCATAGTATCCCACTTCTTCCGGATGCTCAGGATCGGCAACTGTGATGACACGCAAATCCTGCCAACTAGCTACGTAAGCATAGTCGCCGGAAACCGTGATATCCTGGGCATATCCATCTGTATCATAGAATCCCACCTCTTCCGGATGTTCAGGATCTGCAACTGATATGATACGCAAACCACTTGACCCATCCGCTATGTAAGCATAATCACCGAAAACTGTGACACCAGACACCTCCTCCTCAACATCAGTCTGCCCAGTCACAATCACCGGTATCATTACTATCAATACATCATCAGAAACGTTATAACCTTTAAACAAACAAAACCCCACCAGATAGATCTATCCGTGGGGCAGAGATGTCCTTTTGACGAAGGATTTTAAGGATGTCTGACTATTAACTGCGATGAAGCATGTCTTGACTGGGTACATGAAAAACTCACAAATATCATATATATTAAAAAGTTAGTACCAATCTCATTATCACATATAATCTAAACATGAAAAATAGATTCCGCAAGTGGTGTAACCAAAATCATAATTCCCAGTCACAAAGTATTGTATTTTTAATTACATTAACGAATTATTGACCTTCAAGCAACGAGGTAAAGTACTGATCTAATAAAACGGTCATTTATTACTTTACAGCGAACAACTACTCTTCTCACAACCAGAACAAATCGCTCGTGTGCTCTTTCAATGCATTGTGGTATAAAATCCCCAACTTGTATCCACTTCGCGCACACAAGCCGTTTGTGGCAGTAACGTGCGCATCTATTTCATATAGCAGTAGTTAAGCGTGAATCTATTTCTAATAGTAATTATATTTTGGGTTCCTTTTCACTTTTACAGGATACCATTTATGATTCCTGTCTAAGTTTGAGGAATAGATAGTCCAGGTTTCTCACACCCCAAGCACGATGGATGATTCGACTGATGGTGTTATTGAAGCTTTCCATCTTCCTGTAGTAATCTGATGTCTGCAATAATTGAGTATTTCATCTTTAGACCTCAGCAGAGATTTGGCAAACTTCATCAATTGTTCTATCTTGGATTCATTCGCCCAAATGACCCATTTGAGCAGATATTTATCTGCGCATGCTCAGTATGTATAAGTCCAGAAGTGGCGGAAAGTTTCTTTCAGAACATAGACATGATTTAGGTTCTCGTTTATTTTCAGCAATGCTTTCAGGCTCAGCGTCTGTTTTTCCGTCCTGTTCTCAGGATTACGGAACAGGTTGTAGTGTTGACATTTGATAACCTTTTTATCTTCCTCATTTGCTTTACGCCATTCTTGGT
>JAVCDD010000235.1 GCA_030765125.1 Candidatus Hatepunaea meridiana | reverse complement strand
TTTATAATTGTTTGAAACATTAAAAGTTCCGCGTAGGGGCCGATTTATCGAGCCCTTTTGCATAAGTAGAAGGGGCTCAATAAATTGGCCCCTACGCGAAATTCGCACTTAACAAAGTAATGTTAGGATTTCACGTATAAAAAAACTAATCTGTTTTAACAATAAGCAAAATTTGGAATACGACCCCATAAAATACAACCTCGCAACCCTATTAGGACGAAGTGCCTTACTACGCCGCTTATTCTTCATTGCATTAGACGTGCTTTTCCTAAGATCCTGGTACATTCGTCGAGAGTTGCGCTGCCTTAAATCGACAATTAACAATCGACAATCAACAATCCTCGACGCCGGTATGGGTTTCGGACAATATTCCGACCGGATGCTGAGGATGTTTAAGGGCGTTAAACTGGTCGGGCTGGAGATTGACAGGAAGCATCTGTATGGGAGTGAGAAATATTTTCGGAAGGTGCATCCTGAAGCTCGTCTGACGCTTGGTGACGTTCAGATGCAGCCTTTTGGAAATCAGAAGTTTGACCTTGCCTTGACTGTCGACGTGATGGAGCATATAGAGGATGACGTTGCAGCATTTGCCGAGTATTATCGGGTGTTGAAACCGGGGGGGTATCTTTTGATGCACACGCCGAGGATTGTAGGTGATGAATCAGTAGGTCAGACACTCTTATCTGACTCATCGCCGATAAACAAGGATTGTCGGACAGGAGTGTCCAACCTACCTGAAAACAAGGATTGTCGGACAGGAGTGTCCAACCTACTGGATGATACAAAATGGTCTGTAGATGAACACTTCCGCGACGGCTATCGTGATTCCGAAGCAATTGAGCGGATTGAAGCAACCGGTCTGAAGGTGAAAAAGATAATCAGAGGCTATGGTCGCACCGGACATATTGCCTGGGTGCTGTTGCAGCGGATCCCATTGAGTCTTTTAGCCAAAGGAAAGCTCTGGATCCTGCCGGTCGCAGTTTATTTGCTGTTGATTCTTCCCCTTGCATTGTTGTTTATGTGGTTGGATTTCCTTCGAGGTGATACTCTTAAAGGGGGTTCACTATTGGTATTAGCTCAACGTCCGGTGGATAAATGAGAGTACGACTGCCATACAGATTAGCGGGGAGCTTCAAAGGTCTGCTGTTTGTGCTTGCCGTTGCTACGATTCTGGCAGTGATGGTTTACACAGAAAGTATGGTCTCGGATCTACGCGAAAGTTCCCGTCGCTTTCTGACGCTGAAGGTTGAACGTTTCAGGATGCTGCTTGTGGATGAAGATAATGCAGCGCTTGATGCATATTTGAGCGAAATGGCAGCCAAAGACTTCCCCTTGATTGTAACCGATTCCACCCGAACGCCGACCTCGTGGTCAGGTCTGCCTGAACTTGATGAGCTTCCACGGAAAACAGCGCTGAAACGAGCAGAGCATTATAAAGGAGAGTGGCTGCGTCAGGGTAACGAACCGGTGCCGATTGAGATTCCAGAATACGGCTTGAAGTTTTACTTCTATTACGGTGATTCAGAGCAGATCCGGCGGCTGCGTATGATGCCCTGGATTGAAGTTGCTGTTGTAGGTAGTCTCATACTGATCGGGTATCTCGGTTTCCTGAGTATCAAGAAGAGCGAGGAACGCTCCGTTTGGGTGGGAATGGCGCGGGAAACGGCTCACCAGTTAGGGACACCGTTGACGTCGCTGTATGGCTGGATGGAATTGCTTAAAGAACGTCCTGACGATTCCAACGTGCGTGAAGAGATTGTTAATGACTTGAAGCGATTAACAATTGTCGCAGACCGTTTCAATAAGATCGGATCCAGGACGCCGCTGAAATCGGAGCCACTCCTGCCGATTATAGAGGAAGCAGTGATCTATATTAAACGCCGCCTCCCTCAGAGTAAAGATAGTCAGGTCAGTCTGAAGTTTGATATTGATGAGGATTTGTCTATACTCGTGAACCATACGCTGTTTGAGTGGGCGCTTGAGAACCTGTTGAAGAACGGCGTGGAAGCATTGAAAGGACAATCGGGATACGTCAACCTCACCGTTAGCAGATCCGCCAGTAAGATAAACATTGACGTCAAAGACAGCGGCTGCGGCATCCCACGCCGTCAATGGCGCAATGTATTCCGACCGGGATATTCAACTAAGGAACGCGGTTGGGGGCTGGGATTGTCCCTTACGAGACGCATAATTGAGGACGTGCATAGGGGGAGGATTTTTGTGGTTAGTTCAAATCAAGATAAGGGAACGTTGATTAGGGTGCAGTTGCCGGTTTAAAGTTCAGAGTCCAGCCTTCAGACTGTTTTGATCTTAAAGTTCAGAGTTCAACCTTTAGGTTGTCTTTCTTTCCCGAACTGATAGAGTGAATTTTAGCTCAAAACAACCTAAAGGTCGAACTCTAAACTCGAAGACACACTAAAGTGCGAACTCTGAACTCAGGACTCCGAACCATCTGCTTAATCCGCTTAATCTGCTGTGAATGAATCCGATTCATCTTTTTGAACCGTAGTGCAAGATCGTTTTCGCATTCGATAGGAATTATTATTGAAAAGAGTTAGATGGCTCAAACATGCTGTTGTTAACCTTGAAGTAAGAGAATTTAATCGCAGTGAAGTAGAAACAACATTACAATCACCGGATTACGTCGTTCCAAGTTGGGGTAATCGTCGTATTTTGATGAGGAAGTACTTCGATGTTATATTGCAATAAGATATGTTATTACGGATAGTCGTTGAAGAATCGGATATGGAAACTGTCGTGGTTACCATTTATAAAACATCTCAGATCGAGAGATACATAAAGGGGTTATAAAATGAAAGTCAATTATGATCCGGAGTCGGACTCCCTTACAATCGTTTTTAAGGACAGTCGAATTAAGGAAAGCGATGAAGTTCGGGACGGAGTGATCGTTGATTTTGATTACGATGATACTATCGTTCGGATCGAGATTCTCAACGCGTCAAATGTTGTGCATAACACACGTGAAATGCTGTTTGCCGTTGGAGCATCTTAGTTGCATTACTAAGGTGTGAAGAATTCACACCAGATTAAACAGATTAAGCAGATAGGACATCACCGTCATATCTTGTTCCCACGCTGGAGCGTGGGAACGAATAGGTAAAAAAATGAAAAAATACATAATAATAACAATCCTATTCTTACAGTTACCGGCTTATGCGGCGTCGATTGATAACGTCCGCTTCTCGATAACTGAAGACGACAGGATAATCATCACTTACGACATCTCAGGATCGGGGAGTTACGAGGTGACCTTGAGCGTGTCTACGGACGGCGGGAAGAACTTCTTCATAAAACCGCGCTCCCTGTCCGGCGACGTCGGTGAAAAGATTTCAGCCGGACGGAATAAACGCATCGAATGGGACGTCTTCCGCGATATGAAGAGGCTGCAAGGGGAAGTTGCCTTTCTGGTGACGGCTAAACCGGTTGGTGGTTTTGCGAAGCGCGAAAAAGCGAAGCGTTCCGTCATTGCGAGCGAAGCGAAGCAATCTCTTTCCGGACCTCTATCCGGTATGGTCTTCGTTAAAATCCCTGCGGGAACGTTTACGATGGGATCACCCTCAAATGAGAAAGACCGTTTGGATAGAGAAGGACCTCAGCATCGCGTTACTATCAAGTCGTTTTATATGCAGACAACGGAAGTGACTCAGAAGCAATGGCGTGAAGTGATGGGCACAACGGTCAGACGGCAACGCGATAAAGCGAATCGACATTGGCCAATGCGCGGTGAAGGTGATAATAACCCGATATATTATGTTCCTTGGAATGAAGCTAAAGAATTCATCAAGAAGTTGAATAAAATGTATCCTGGTAAAAGTTATAGGTTACCTTCGGAGGCTGAGTGGGAGTATGCCTGCAGGGCGGGTACAACGACGCCTTTCAATACCGGATCTACGATTAGTACGGATCAGGCTAACTATGATGGCAACTACACTTATGGAAATGGCAGGAAGGGTGTGTATCGGAAGAAAACGGTGTCTGTAGGCAGTTTTGCGCCAAATTCGTGGAGCTTGTACGATATGCACGGCAACGTTTGGGAGTGGTGCGAGGACTGGTATCATGATAGCTATCGTAGCGCTCCAGACAATGGCAGCGCCTGGGTTTCGCCGTCAGGCTCTTCTCGCGTGTTGCGTGGCGGTTCCTGGGCCCGCGACCCGCGGTACTGCCGTTCTGCTTATCGCCGCTTTGTCTACCCTGATAACCGGAACGACCTCTATGGTTTTCGTTTGTGTTATTCTGCGTTTTCTTCCAGTCCTTGATTCTGTAATCTGTTTTCTGGATTTCTGATTTGCGCCGTAGGCACGAGAAATTTAAAATAACGCACAGCAGATTAAACGGATTAAGCAGATGGGAATGCAGCGTGCCAAGTTCAGAGTCCAGCCTTTAGGCTGTTTTCTTTAACGAACTAACGGAGTGAACTTTAAGCTCAAGACAGCCTGAAGGCTGGACTCTGAACTCGACACGCTAAAGCGTGGACTCTGAACCATCTGTTTAATCCGTTAAATCTGCTGTGAATGAATCTTTTAAAACTTAAGGAGTTAAATATGCGAGAACTATCCGTAAATCAATTCCGGACAAATATCCGGACAATTATCGATAAGCTAACTTGCGAACATGAGCCTATAAGGATACAGCGGCGAGTAGGGGATGATTTCATCGTTATAAGCGCCGAAGATTGGGAAAGAGAGCAGGAAACAATCTATGTTTTGCAGAATAGTACATTGATGCAGCAAATTGCGGAATCATTGAAGACATATAACAATCAATCCGGTTACAGACCAACAGAGCGAGAATTAGATGCGATCAATCGTATTTGAGGGAAATACCTGGAGTAAATACGAAGAGTTGCGTAAGAGAGATCGTTCCATTCATAAGAACTTGTGCAGGATTTTATCCGAAATGCAGCGTGATGACCCTGCCAAAGGTCTTGGAAAACCTGAGCGTTTAAAGCACAACCTGTCCGGGTTTTGGTCCAGGAGATTATCTATGAAAGATCGAATTATTTACACGTTTGACAGAGAATCTATTCATGTCTTTGCCATTGGCGGACATTATGACAACCGCTGAAGCGTAGTTAACAATAAAATCACACAGCAGATTAAGCGGATTGGAATGCGGAGTTCAGAGTTCGCACTTTAGTGTGTTTTCAGTTTAGAGTTCACTTCATTAGTTCGGGAAGGGAAGACAACCTGAAGGTTGAACTCTGAACTTGAAACTCTGAACTATCTGTTTAATCCGCTAAATCTGCTGTGAATGAAGTTTGCAAAAACAATACAAGGAGTACATTATGTTAGATAATACCAAACTTTTGCTGCCTCAATATCTAATTAATCTTTCAGGTGAACGTGTCGGTGTGTTCTTAGATATTGAGACCTATCAACGTATTATGGAAGAGTTGGAAGATAAGCGCGACAATTTGTTGATGGATGAAGTTGAGAACGACGAACGGATACCGCTCGAAGAAGCACTTCGTGAAGAAGATGAACGGCGGGGAAAAATTGTACCGGGTTGATTTCACAACGCGCGCCAAACGCGATCTGAGGAAGTTATCTGATGATCTATACATTAGAATTAGACCACAGCTCAAATCATTGGCGGAGAATCCTCGTCCCCACGGTTGTATAAAGATTGTTTCGGCTGCCGGACGTTACCGCATCCGGATTGGAGATTATCGCGTCCTATAAAGTGTTAACGATAAAACAGATGAAGTACTGATCCACCGTATCGTTCACAGAAGAGAAGCATATTAATACATCATTATTGATCGGTGAATTGACAATGCTAAATTCACAGCAGATAGGAGGAGGAAGGACGAATTACGAATAGCGAATTACGAAAAGGTGCGAACTCTGAGCTATCTGCTTAATCCGTTAAATCTGGTGTGAATGAATCGTATCTTGTTCCCACGCTGGAGCGTGGGAACGAGTATCTTAGAAAAGGAGTTACTATGCCCTGGAAATACTTACTAACAATACTAATCCTGATCGGTTCCGCTTCCGCTCAGGAAGCCGTTAAAGCAAAATCCACTTCCCAAAATGTAAACCTTCGATACGAGGAACCGGATCTGGATATGTCTATGCGGTTTCTCGATGAAGACGGGAACAGCGCACTCGATGAAAGCGAAAGAGCGACGGTTATCTTGACTGTTGAGAATAACGGCAAGGGGAAGGCTTACGACGTGAATCTGAGCGTGGAAGGTTCGCTGCCGTCAAATGTTAGCCTGGATAAGCGGTCGGTGAAACTTGGTTTGATTAAACCTGGGACAAAGCAGGATGCGAAATTTATCCTGACTGCCGGTGATAATCTCAAAGATGGGAAATTTGACCTTATGTTCAAGATAAAGGAAAAATTCGACAAGAATCCAGCGTCGCTTCAAGCTTCCATAGAGACACTCGCGCCGATTCCTCCGGATTTAACCTTAGCGGATTTCAAGCTCAACGATGGATCCACCGGGTTAGCTTACGGGAATGGTGATGGGAAACCTGCAGCAGGGGAGACCATCGAAATAACAATGCTTGTTCAGAACGTCGGCGCGGGTGATGCGTTCAAGGTCAATGCTTCTGCGCTGTTGGGCGAGGATATGGTTCAGGTCTCTCGATTGGAATTCTCTCTCGGCGATCTGACGCCGGGTGATTCCCGTCAGATTATTACAGCGTTTTCCATACCGGATAATTACGAGAGCAAAGGACGGCTGCCGATTAAGTTAAAACTCACGGAAGTAAAGGGACGTTATGGGAAAACTGAGGATCTGCCGATCAACCTTAACATTGCTTCCGGCAGTTATGGAGAATTGAAGCCGAAGAAGGTGGAAATCGCCAGCCTCCGAAGAAGGGCTGGAGGCGCGCCAGTTCAAAAAGAAAGCCTTATAGAATCTGTTGACATAGGAATACCGAAGTTGAATAAAAGTAACAAGGACGCCTTCGCCGTTATTATCGGGAACAGGAATTATTCATCACCGAATATAGGAGACGTTGATTTTGCCGTCAACGATGCGCGCACAATGAAGAAGTATGTAGAGAATATTCTGGGTTTTGCGGATGGAAATATATTATATTATGAAAACGCCACTTTCGGTCAATTCAGGGAATTGTTCGGCACTCCTGCGAATCCACGCGGCATGCTTTACAATTACGTCAAGCCGGGGAAGTCCGATCTGTTTATATATTACAGCGGTCACGGCGCGCCGCATCCTTCAAAGAATATTGGGTATTTCGTGCCGGTAGACGTCAATTTTACACCGACTTCGCTTGAGAATAACGGTTTTCCATTAGAGACGTTTTATGCTAACCTTGCCGAGATACCTGCACGTTCGATAACGGTGGTTCTGGACGCTTGCTTCTCCGGTGTATCCGACGCCAGTCCGGTGGGGCTCAAGATCAAGGATCCGGCGCAAACCCTGCCCAATGGCGCAGTTTTTTCATCAGCTCGTAAAAACCAGATATCCAACTGGTATACGGAAGCCGGTCATAGTCTTTTTACCTATTATTTCCTGAAGGCGTTAAAAAAAGCCGCAACTGAGAAGAGGTCATTAACCGCCGGTGAATTGTATGATGCAGTGAGCGATAATACTGAAGGCGTCCCTTACTGGGCGCGGAGATTGTATAATGGGAGGGATCAGAATCCGATGTTTCGAGGGGATGCGGATAGGATGATTATTGAATGATAAAGTTTAGAGTTCGACCTTCAGGTTGTTTTAAAAATCAGAGTCCAGCCTTTAGGCTGCTTTTCGTTCCCGAACTGATGGAGTAAATTTAAGCTCAAGACAGCCTGAAGGCTGTACTCTGAACTATAAAAATCAAACAAAAATAATGAAAAAAACAGACTTTCTAATCATTGGTTCCGGCATCGCCGGATTGACTTTCGCGCTTGAGGTTGCTGAAGCAGGATCCGTTACTTTAATCACCAAGAAAGAGGATACGGATTCCAATACAAACTATGCCCAAGGAGGGATAGCCTCTGTTCTTAGTATGGAAGACTCCGTTGACCTGCATATTGCTGATACTATGAAGGGCGGCGCCGGGTTGTGCAAGAAGCGTGCAGTTACGGCAATGGCAAAGGAGGGTCCAAGTCGTATTCGTGATTTGCAGAAGTGGGGTGTGGAGTTCTCCTATTATTATAAAGATGGACAAAGAGTATTAGCGTTAGGGCGTGAAGGCGGTCATTCGCGCGATCGGATCGTGCATAAAGCGGATTATACCGGTAGAGCGGTCGAGTCTACACTTGTGAGTTGCTGTGAAGAACATCCCAATATTGAGATTATGGAACATACTACGGCGGTTGATCTTGCGTTAGATTCTACTGGTGACCGGATCCGTTGTACAGGCGCTTGTGTGTTGACTCCTGATGGTGAGATAGAAATGCTTCCTGCACGGATAACGATGCTCTCTACCGGTGGCTGCGGTCAGGTATACCTTCATACGACTAATCCTTCCATAGCAACCGGTGACGGCATTGCCGCTGCTTATCGCGCTGGAGCTCGAATATGCAACCTCGAATTTATGCAGTTTCATCCGACAGCACTCTATCCGGTCAAAGGTCAAGCTTTTCTGATATCTGAGGCTGTGCGCGGTTTTGGGGGAGTGCTTAGAACGACAGATGGATCCGAATTTATGAAGGACTTCCATCCATTAAAAGATCTGGCGCCGAGGGATGTTGTTGCGCGCACTATTGACCAGATGTTAAAGACACGCGGGGAGGATTTCGTCTATCTGGATATAACCGGTAGGCGACCGGATGAAGTCCGCGAGCGATTTCCAAGTATCTATCGTCACTGTCTGGAACAGAATATCAATATTACGAAAGAGTGGATCCCAGTCGTACCGGCTGCTCATTATATGTGTGGTGGTGTTGTTACCGATATGTATGGCAGGACATCATTGTCTGGCTTATATGCAACAGGTGAGGTGGCATGCAGTGGAGTTCACGGAGCAAATCGTTTGGCGTCCAATTCTCTTCTTGAAGCGGTAGTATATTCACACCGTGCTGCTGAAAGCGCTAAAAAGGAAATCAAGGAATTACCGGATCCATCTGCCATCCCACAGGTTGAAAATTCAATCGGATCGTCAACCGATGAAGAATGGGTATTGGTTTCGCATGACAAATTTGAAGTTCAGAAACTGATGTGGGACTATGTAGGTATCGTTCGCAGTACTCTCAGGCTGGATCGTGCACGACGGCGGGTAGAACTTATCCGAGAGGAAATTGAGAACCTCTATTCTCGTTCAAAACTTACACAAGGATTGCTTGAACTGAGAAACATTGCGTTAGTAGCGAGTTTGATTATCCGATCAGCGTTAGGGCGCAAGGAGAGTCGCGGATTGCACTATACAACCGATTATCCGAAAGAAGATAACAGTCGAAAACCAAGGAATACTGTTTTTATGAATCGTGTGAGGAGGAGACGAACACTCCACCCGGTTTGATTGGAATGAAAACGTGATTTATGTATAGAAAAAATAATAATATATTGCATAGATTGTATGGTAAAGGCTGGTTGATTTTTTTCATTGCAGTTGCAATCCGTTTAATTTATCTTGCCCAATATCATGGTTCACCATTCTATCAAATGCCCGTCTGGGATGCGGCTGATTATCATAGCATTGCTGTCGCCTTTTCACAGGCAAAACTCAGTTCTACCTTACCTTTCAGAGCTCCTCTATATCCTCTCCTGTTAGGCTTAATCTATATGATCTTCGGCATAAGCGATCTAATGCCGCGTCTCGTTCAGATTATAATCGGCGCCTGGTCGTGTGTTTTGGTTATGCGAATAGGTGAGCGTATATACAATAAGGAGAGCGGAATGATAGCGGGAATTATTGCTGCCTTTGCAGGTCTGATGATTTATTACGATCTCGAGTTGCTTCCGACTACTCTTTTAATCTTCTTTAATCTGCTTTTCATTCTGGAATTGTTAAAGGTAGCCAAAGGTGAAGGGTCAGCAGTTAAGGTTGGAATCTACTTTGCATTGGGAGTGTTAACCAGACCGGTTGTTTTGATGTTTTTGCCGGTTGTGGTGGTGTGGTTGTTATTATCAAACCAGTTGTCATTGAAGTGGGAACGACAAGGTTTGGGAGACTCTGCGAAGAATGGAAATAAGAGTTCAGAGTGCGCGCTTCAGCGCGTGTTAGCTATGCCCAGTATTCTAAAGACATTACGCGCTGAAGCGCGCACTCTGAACTCTTATTTCCAAATGAACATAAAACATATTCTGAAGTTCCTCATTACAGCATTAATCCCATTACTTATATCCTTATTATTACATATCGCTGCCGGTACAGGTCCGGTACTCGTTTCAGCTCAGGGTGGTATTAACTTCTATATTGGCAACCATCACGAAGCTGAAGGTACAACAGCAAAATTTCCAGGCATTGGAACCGGATGGGGATGGGAGGAAATGTACAGGTGGGCTGAAGCGAAATCAGGCAGACCATTGCTAGATTCAGAAGTTGATCGAATATTCTGGAAGGCGGGATTAGACGAGATCAGAACACATCCTGGTGATTGGCTTAAACTGATGGGACGAAAAGCGCTGCTTTTCTGGAATAAAATAGAGATACCCAGTAATCGGGATCTATACTATCATGGCAGGAGTTTTTCTGTCATCGGTATATTAATGAACTTGGGGTTTCCACTGCTTTTACCTTTTGCGCTTGTGGGGATTGTGATTAACTGGAAACGAAAAGAGGTTTTATTAATCACTGCGTTAATGTTAATCTTCTATCTGACGACGATACAGTTCTTTGTGAACGCCCGCTTTCGTCATCCGATGACGCCGCTTATGATTATTCTGGCGGTTGGAGGCGTTAATGGGGTTGTGCAGTTGATCAAAGCAAGAGAACAACATTGGCTTAAGAAATTGACTGCCGTTGTTATTGCGTTGTTAGTCGGGTTCATCCTGCCGAGGTTGGGAGATTGCGGCTGGTATATTAATGATGATGCTTATGGTTTGTTCACTGAAGGGAGAACTTATGAAGACTTAGGTCGGTTGGAAAAAGCGGAAATATACTATATCAAGGCATTAGAAGCAAATCAGAGAGCTCCGTTTGTAAACTATTACCTTGCAGAACTTGTCAGGGGAATGGGTGATTTGCAGAGGGCTGCGGATCATTATCGCCAAGAGCTTATTGTTCAGCCGACTTATGCTAAGGCTTGGAATAATCTGGGTGTAGTATGGATTGAACTGAAGGAGGAAGATAAGGCGCTGGTTAGTTTTGAGAGCGCGCTTGCCCTCAGACCGGAACTGGAGGAAGCCGCCAGGAATGCTGCGCGGATATGGGGTGTGAGGGGACTTAAAATAGCAGAAAAGGGTGACTGGGCAAATGCAATAGTTCACTTCCAAAAAGCGCTGTCGTATCAACCGGATGATCCGGTTTTTATAACGATGTATCTTGAAGCGAGGTTTAGATATGGTGATAAGATGAGCGTAGAAAAAGAGTTGGAAGTCCTGCTTTCACGACATCCCGAATTTCCACCGGCAGTTCAACTGTGGGGTGAGATGCACAAGTAGAGCCTGACTGGAAACTCCCCTTTTCCAGGATATTAACCCCCTTTTGTCTGAGTATTCGATCAGACACTAACATTACTTTGTTAAGTATCAATATTGGTTTTTATAATTGTTTGAAACATTAAAAGTTCCGCGTAGGGGCCGATTTATCGAGCCCTTTTGCATAAGTAGTGTCTGACCGAAAACCCCCTCTTTGTTATTCCCGCGAACTCGGGAATCCAGATAACCTATTGTTTCTCCTGGATTCCCGCCTTCGCGGGAATGACAAAAAGAGGTTCATATCCAGAAAATCGAG
>JAVCDD010000060.1 GCA_030765125.1 Candidatus Hatepunaea meridiana | reverse complement strand
TAAGCCTTGCAGGAGCCTTGCACTGCCAGAACTATTTGCTATACGCCTCTGATGGCTGCTTCGGTTATCTGCAATCTGGTGAAGCGATACGTGAACGGTGAAAGTGTTCCTGGTCAGATTATTTTTGATCTGGCTACGTTCAGCTTAATAAACTACCTTAATATTAAGGTAGTTTTTTAGCTTAAACAATGTCGATAATGGACAGGATGCTTGCTTAAGTGCAAGTATATAATTACATTTTAGAAACTTATCTTGATTTTTTATAAAATGATTAGTAAGTAATAGCGAGATTGTAATGACTGCATATTATAAACGATATTACTATCGGACCTGAAGGTTAGAAGAGTCAAGGCATGGGAAAAAGGACTTGAAGGGTGGTGATTAGAATTTTTTATTTCGCTGGGCTAATTCCATTCCGCCTACGGCTTCATTCCATTAGCCCAGCGAAATAACGCCACAGGCAGCACAATAAAAACGGGAATTATAATTGTCGTTCATCACCACTTGGTATTCTGTCTGAAGTTGGCATTTTGAAATATTTAGCATTTTCAGGAACAATATCAAGGAAATATCTGCGAATCATATTTATTGCCCTCAGTTTTCTAACCATTCCGTAAAAACCATTCAAAATATAGTGAAAAGATATTATTGATAGAATAAATAGAAATGTGCATAAACATACTGATATGAACTTAAGACGATCCGGAGGTATGTCCTTAGCAATAGCAAGAATAATACCACTTAGCGCACCAGCAAAAAGGATAATAAAGAACCGAAATATACTGGTAACACTTACAATTGAATTGTAATAAGATTGGTGAAGTTCTTTGTATTCCTCTATAAGAAATTCCTTCTGGTGTTCTTCTTTCACAGTTTAATCCAAGTTTTATCACTAACGATTATCTCTATCAGATAATAGTAATAAGATATTTCATAATATCAAATTGAATAAACCTATATTTTCTACATTATAGAAAATATGCTCCCCCCCCCACACCCCCAATAATACCACCAGAAAAAACATAGACGATAATATCATCCGAACAACCAGAACAGGGATACTTTGATAGTAATAGGGGTCCCAAACCTCTTAATCCCTCTCAGAATCGATACCCCAGTAATAGACTTGGCTCAGACCTTATGAGAGGAAAGTACCTTTAAAACAACGGGTCCCTACGATCCTGCTTGAAGTATTTTATCCCTTTAGATTTGTGTATGAAGTTCGGATACTTTTCAAATCATCAAGTTGATCTTGACTATTCTCATCGCATCTCGTATATTAGGAAAAAGTAGATCTATCTAACAGGTATAACAATGCACAACCTGATCCCATCCTTCATCCTTGAGAAATACAATGAAGGCAAATCCCACGGCAGTTTTAAAACCGCTACCATGTTTATCGACATATCTGGCTTTACTGCTATGACACAAGAGCTGATGCAGAATGGTAAGGAAGGAGCTGAGGTACTCAACAGCATCCTTACAAATATCTTCGAACCTGTTATTGACGCCGTTTATGACAGAGGCGGTTTCATAACATCCTTCGCAGGTGATGCTTTTACTGCAATATTCTCTGACATCAAGAGACCACTCGACTGCTGCAACGCTGCGATGAAAATTCAACAGATATTCTCCGATATTAGCAAACAAGATACCCGTTTTGGCGTGTTTAATCTTGCGGTCAAAATCGGACTGGCATACGGCAGAGTTGATTGGGGAATAGTAGGATTCGAAAAGCTCAAAACCTATTTCTTCAGAGGACCTGCCATAAATAAGTGCGCGATGGCTGAACACAGGTGCGACAGAATGCAGATTGTATTGCACAAAGGCTTATCTGGATTTGTATCGGACGCTCTTTCGACTCAATCTATCAATAAAACCTACAGTCTTCTGACAGCTAATGAATTTCCAGAAGCGAACCCCAAGCCTCTACCGGAATTTACCGGCGCTGCGAAGGCGCTGCGCTCATTTATCCCCGATGCGGTTCTTAATTACAAACGAAAGGGAGAGTTCAGGCAAGTTGTCAATGTATTCATATCCTTTAAGGAGCTGTCGTCATTTGAAAGCCTGGACAGGTTCACCATAAGCCTGCTTGAAAACGCTGAGCGTTTTGGCGGATACTTCAGAGTGCTGGATTTTGGCGATAAGGGAGGCAATTGTCTCACGCTGTTTGGGGCGCCAGTGTCTCATGAAAACAATATTCAGCGAGCGGTCGATTTTGTAGAAGCCGTACGTAATGAATTCGGTGACGACATCCGCGCTGGCGTTACCTTTGGAACTGTCTTCGCTGGATTTGTTGGGAGTCGAAGGCGGCGTGGTTATGATGTGTTGGGAAACGTTGTCAACCTGTCGGCGCGCTTCATGATGAAAGCGGAATGGGGTGAGATTTATCTGGACAAAGCGGTTGCGCGCAGCGTAAGAGAGGAATTTAATACAGTATCATTGAAACCCGGCAAATACAAAGGATTCGTTGAGCGCGTTCCGCAGTATAAATTATCAGGGAGAGAAAAACAGAAAGAAGCCCTCTTTTTCGCAGGTAAATTGGTTGGTCGAAAGAAGGAACTGACCAGGCTGAAACGCTACTTAAAACCTGTTAAGGACGGTAAATTCGGCGGAATAGTGTATGTTTATGGCGCGCCGGGGATAGGTAAATCGAGGTTGATACACGAACTGGTTAAAGCTTCAAAAATCCACACATACACCATGCAGTGCGACAGCATCTTGAAAAAGAGTCTCAACCCGTTCTCATACTTCTTAACCGATTATTTCCGTCAATCGGGAACGCCAGACCTCAACGCGCGGAAGGAAATCTACACAAGTATTTACAATGATCTTGTTGACAAATCAGGTCAGGAACATACAAAGGAGTTGCGTCGAATTGAGTCAATCATCGGTTCGATAATCGGTCTGCATTGGGAGGGTTCGATCTACGAAATAATCGAAGCTAAAGACAGACCCACTGTCGTCAATTTCGGTCTCAAGTCATTCATCAGCATTCTCTGCTCTCTTGAGCCGTTAATCTTGCTGATCGAGGACATCCAGTGGATAGATGAGACCTCGCAGGAGGCGCTGCAGATCCTGACCCGCCAGATTGAGGACGTTCCTTTCATGATTCTGGCGTCCAGTCGCTTCAACGACGACGGTTCCAGACCGACAATCAAATGTGATGACGATGTGAAGCAGCGCGAGGTTGTGATTGATAATCTGTCAACTGATAGCGTTGATGCATTAATTGAAAATAACCTGGAGATGAAACCGTCGCCGGAGTTGGTGCAGTACATTCAATCCCGCGCTGAGGGCAATCCGTTCTATATTGAGCAATTCTGTCTGTATCTCAAAGAGAACGATCATATAACCGTGAAAGAAGACGGTTGCCATCTCACCACCAAACCTGTTGATATTCCCGTCGATATTAACGCAGTCATTATCGCCCGTGTGGACCGGCTCTCTTCGGAATTAAAGGAAGTGGTGCAGGTAGCGTCGGTGCTGGGGCGGGAGTTTGAAGTGCAGGTATTGGAGGAGATCCTGAGCCTGCTCAAAGAAAAAGAACTAGTTGGGGAGTAAGATGGTAAACAGCAACATTAGGAATAAGCTCAAGGAAGGTTCAACCGAGCGCATCTGGTCAGCGCTGTCCGAGCTACGCTATATATTCAGCCACGCACTCTTACGCGACTCTGTATATGAGATGCAGCTAAAGTCGCGCTTGCGTGAACTGCATAAGCTGGCTGGTGATACACTCGTTAAGCTCTTTCCTGACGACAAGGAGAAGCTCGCGGATATTGCAAATCATTATGAGATGGCTGAGGATTGGGAGAAGGCGCAAAAATACTATACTAAGTGTGGATTGTTTTGTAAAGATTCACTCAAATTTGCCGAAGCATCGTTTGCTTTTAAAAAAGCTCTCTGGATATGTGAAAATGAATATAATTGCGATAATCCGACCCTTGCGATCAGGTTTAGTGGTTTAGCAGCGTTAAATCATGAGCAAGGACTTTATGAGGATGCTGAACATTTGTACAAAAAAGCACAGAAAATTTATTCACAGGAATATGGAAGCGAACATCTCGAGGTTGCCAAAAATCTATGTAATTTAGCCACACTTTACCATCACAAAGGAATTTATAATGAAGCTGAACCACTTTTTAACACAGCCTTAGAAATTCAAAAAAAACTGTTTGGGGATCAAGATTTGTCGGTTGCTTCAAGTTTGAATAGTCTGGCTGCACTATTTAAAGACCAAGGACATTATGCTAAAGCTGAACCGCTATACGAAAAAGCGCTGCAAATTTATAGGAAAGTTCATGGAAATGAACATCCGGATATTGCCAGAAGCCTGAGTAACCAAGCAGTGTTATATATGGATCAGGGCTTTTTAGACAAAGCTGAGCCCTTGATGAAAAACGCGTTAGAAATGCGAAAAAATACACTTGGCCACAAACACCCTGAGGTTGCAATCAGCTTAAATAATATAGCTGTACTGTACAGAAATAAAGGGTTTTACAAAAAGGCCGAATCGTTGCATGAAATTGTGTTGAAGATTAGTGAAGATGTTTATGGCAATCAACATCCTTTTATAGCCGACTATTTGAATAATTTTGCACATCTTTATCAAACCCAAGGACTTTATGAAAAGGCAGAACTATTGTATTTAGGAGCGCTGGAAATGCAGGAGAGGACGGTTGGATCACAACATCCATCTTTTTTGAACTGTTTGAGCAATATTGCTGAGATCTATCGAGAAATGGGCAACCTTTCGAAAGCGGAACCATTAATGAAAAGAGCTATAAAAATCAAAAGAAATGTTTTCGGCACGGAAAATTTTAGCTTCGCAAGGAGTTTAAATGATTTGGGATTACTTTACTATAATCAAGGACTTGATAATAAAGCAGAACCGTTGTTAAAAAAATCGCTTCGCATTAAGGAAAGGTCGCTTGGGAAAAATCACCCTCAGGTAGCATCAAGTTTACAGAATTTAGCATTCTTGTATAGCCGAAAAGGAAATTATAACAAAGCTGAACCTCTATTTGCAAGAGCTCTGGCTATTGATGAAAAGACTTTTGGAAATGACCATCCCAATGTTGCATACGACCTGAATGGAATGGCGGTGCTATTTCATGAACAAGGTCGTCCAATTGATGCTGAACCATTGTTTAAAAGGTGTATCAGCATAATGAATACTTCAATCCCGGATCACCCCCATCTCGCAATTATTTTAAATAGATATGCCAAACTCCTCGAGGAAACCAACCGCCCCAAAGAAGCAAACCAAATGCGTGATAAAGCTCAAGCAATCCGGGACAAAAATGCCAACTAGCAACATTAGGAATAAGCTCAAAGAAGGTTCAACGGAACGCATCTGGTCAGCCTTGTCAGAGCTGCGTTACATCTTCAGCCATGCTCTATTGCGAGATTCAGTATATGAAATGCAGCTCAAATCGCGGTTGCGGGAATTGCATAAACTAGCGGGGGATACGCTGGTGAAACTTTTTCCTGATGATAAGGAGAAGCTCGCTGATATTGCAAATCATTTTGAACAGGCTGAGGATTGGGAGAATGTTTGGGAATATTGCGAAAAGACTAGTGATTATTATTATGATACTTTTAGGTTCGCTGAAGCCCTTACCTATTCTCAGAAAGCTTTATCTGTTTCCGAGATGATATGGGAGTCGAATCATCCCAATATTGCCCAAAGTCTGAATAATTTAGCTTTTCAATATTGTAAACAAGGACAATTTGATAAAGCAGAACCGATGCATAAAAGATCACTGAAAATTCGAGAGATAGTATTCGGAAATCAACATCTCGAGGTTACCACCAGTTTGGGAAATCTTGCAATGCTTTACCACAATCAAGGATTCTATAGCAAGGCAAAATCATTGTATTTGAAGTCTTTAAGAATTCGCGAAAAGAGTCTTGGACTACATCATCCTGATGTTGCGCAAAATCTGAACAATCTGGCCTATCTTTACAGTGATCAAGGACTGTATGATGAAGCAGAACCACTTTATAAAAGATCACTGGAAATTCGCAAGAAGGTATTTGGCAACCAGCATACCGACGTTGCAAACAGTTTGAGTAATCTGGCGCGTCTTTATTATTACAAGGGAATTTATAATAAGTCGGTGTCTTTTATTAAAAGGGCGCTCGAGATCGATGAAGTATTTTGTGGATCCTCTCATCCGAACGTGGCAATCCACTTGAATGATCTGGCGTTAGTTTTCAGTGGTCAAGGTCATTACGACATGGCGGAACCGCTGTATGAAAGGGCTCTGGAAATAAACGATGCAGTTTATGGATCTCAGCATCGTTCGGTTGGCTTAAGCCTGAATAACTTAGCAGTGTTATATTGGAGTCAGGGGCTTTATAGCAAGGCGGAACCGATATTACAAAGGGCGTTAGAGATACGTGAGAAGGCTCTAGGGTCACAACACTCCGACGTTGCCGCAAGTCTGAATAATCTTGGTAACCTTTACGAGAAACAAGGACATCATGAAAAAGCGATACCATTGCTTGAAAGAGCTCTTGGAATACTTGAACATTCGCTTGGGTCAGAACATCCTAACGTTGGTAATGCCCTTAACAATCTGGCATTACTGTATTTTAACCAATGTAATTATGATAAGGCGAAGTCATTACATTTAAGGGCAGAGGAAATATGCGAAAAGGTTCTTGGAAATCAACATCCTGACATTGTTTATTCTATTGCTGGTTTAGCAAGAATTTATAACGCTAAAAAACAGTATAAAAAAGCCGAACCATTGTTTAAGAGATCAATAAAGATATGGGAGAAGGCATTTCCGGATCATCCGAATTTTGCTGCGTTGATAGAATACTACGCCAAACATCTTGATGAAACCAACCGCCCAGAAGAAGCAAGAAAAATGTGGGATCGAGCCAAAGCAATCCGGGACAAAAATGCCAAATAGCAACATTAGGAATAAACTCAAGCAAGGAACAACCGAACGCATCTGGTCAGCCTTGTCCGAACTACGCTATATCTTCAGCCACGCTCTGCTGCGGGATTCCGTTTATGAGATGCAGTTGAAGTCACGCTTGCGCGAATTGCATAAGTTGGCGGGTGATTCCATCGTGAAGCTCTTTCCAGACGATAAGGAGAAGCTCGCCGATATTGCGAATCACTATGAACTGGCGGAGGATTGGGATGATGCGCGGGAATATTATTCAAAAGCAGGTACGTACTTTCAAGAAACCTTGAAGCATGATGAAGCGGCATTTTACTGTCAGAAAGCATTGTCCATTTGTGAGAGAATATTCGGGCCGGATCATCCTGAAATTGCTAAAAATCTGAGCGATTTGGTAATAATTTATCACGAACAAGGTAACTATGACAAAGCGGAACAGGGATGCAAAAGAGTGCTGAAAATTGAGAAAAAGGTTCTTGGACCTGAACATCCCGACTTTGCCACAAGCCTAAATGATCTGGCAGCGATTTACTCGGCACAAGGTTATTATGATAAAGTAGAATCTCTGGAAAAAAGGTCGCTGAAAATTCGTGAGAAGGTTCTTGGACCTGAACATATTGATGTTGCACAAACCTTGAATAATCTGGCAAGAACTTATCATAAGCTGGGGAATTATAGCAAAGCTGAAACTTTATTTGAAAGATCACTTGAGATATATAAGAAAACATCTGAACCTCAACATATAGACCGTGCCAGTGTTCTGAATAACCTCGCAATCCTCTACCAAGATCAACGTTTATATAACAAAGCGGAACAGTTTTATAAAAGGGCTATGGAGATTCGTAAAGTAAAAGGAAAAGAACATCCAGTCTTTGCAGACAGTTTGAATAACCTGGCAAATCTGTACAATACCCTGGGCTATGTTGACAAAGCAGAACATATGTATAAACGGGCGTTGGAAATAATGGAAAATACTCTTGGTCAGCAACACCCCAGATTTGCTATCTTTCAGGCTAATCTGGCTACGTTGTACGAAAACACAGGACTTTATGACAACGCAGAACCATTATATATTAGAGCGCTGGAAATTGCAGAGAGGGCTCTTGGTAGTCAACACCCCGACGTCGGTTTCTGCTTGAATAATCTGGCTGGACTATATCGAAAGATGAAACTTTTCGATAAGGCGGAACCACTGTATAAGAGAGCGCTGGAAATTGCGGAAAAGGTTTTTGGAACACAACATCCAATTTTTGCCATTTGTCTGAATAATCAGGCAGTTCTATATCATAAGCAACATCGTTATGATAAAGCAGTACAATTTTATAAAAGGTCGCTGGAAATACGTAAGAAAGTTTTAGGTGAAGAACATCCACACTTTGCCATCGGTTTAGCTAATTTAGCAGAAGCTTACAGGGGACATTATCAATATAATAAAGCCGAATCGGCGTTTATAAGAGCGTCAAGTATTTTTGAAAAGATTTTTGGATCGGAACATCCGAATTTTGCCATGATCCTGAATGATATTGGACGCTTATACAATATTCAAGGATTTCATTCAAAAGCTGAACCTTTTTTGCAACGGTCGATGCAGATATGGGAAAAAACATCACCTGAAAACCCAAAATTTGCAACGGTTTTAGAAAGCTATTCTGAAATGCTGGAAAAATCAGGACGTGAAGAAAAAGCCAAAATAATGCGTGAAAAAGCGCAGGCGATTCGTGCGAAATACTCGAAAGAAAATGCCAAATAGCAACATTAGGAATAAGCTCAAAGAAGGTTCGACAGAACGCATCTGGTCAGCGCTGTCCGAACTGCGCTACATATTCAGCCATGCCCTGCTACGAGATGCAGCGTATGAAATGCAACTCAAGGCGCGTTTGCGCAGCCTTCACAAACTAGCAGGCGATACGATTGTGAAAGTCTTTCCCGACGACAAGGAAAAGTATGCAGAGATTGCTCATCATTACGAACAGGCAGAGGATTGGGAGAAGGCAATGGAGTATTGCTGGAAAGCAGGTGAGTACTTTGAAGAATCCATCAAGTATGATGATGCTTCAAAATATTACCAGAATGCCTTGACTATTAAAGAAAGTATATTAGAGCCAGAACATCCTGATATTGCTGAAAGTCTGAAGAGTCTTGCAGAATTATGGTTTAAACAGGGTCTTTATGTCGAAGCTGAATCAATGTTTGAGAGGGCTTTGGAAATATGTGAGAAAGTTCTTGAAAAAGAATCTCCTGAGGTTGCAACTAATTTGAGTAATCTGGGATTGCTTCACTATCACCAAGGTCTCTTCGATAAATCCGAACAGTTGCACTTGAGGGCGTTGGAAATACGTAAAAGGATTCTCGGAGCTGAGCATCATGCCTATGCCCAAAGCCTGAATAATCTGGCAATACTCTATGATAAACAAGGTCTTTATGCTAAAGCTGAACCTATGTTTATGCGAGCGTTGGAGATAAATGAAAGGGCTCTTGGATCGGAGCATCCTGAAGTTGGTTTGGTTTTGAATAATATAGCGGCGCTTTACTATGACCAAGGACTTTATGACAAGGCAGAATTGCTATATTCAAGGGCAAATGAGGTTTTTAGTAAAGTCCTTGGACAACAACATCCTTGGATTGCCCTAGTCATGAATAATATGGCAGAAATATATCGACAGCAGGGTTTATACGAAAAAGCAGAGTCATTGCACCTTAGGGCATTAGAAATTCGTGAAAATGTACTTGGAAACCAACATCTTGATGTTGCCCAAAGCATTAACAATCTGGCATTAATTTACCTTAAACAAGGTCTTTACGACAAAGCAGAGCCGTTATTTCAAAAGGCACTGGGAATACGTGAAAAGGTTTTTGGACCCAATCATCCTTTAGTCGCTGTAAGTCTGAATAATTTGGCATATCATTACCAAAACAAGGGTCATTACAAAAAAGCAGAAACGCTGTATAAAAGAATGTTGGAGGTTTATGAGAAGGTTCCTGAGGCAAATTCTGAGGTTGCTACATGCCTGAAAAATTTGGCATCTCATTACCAAAACAAGGGTCATTATGAAAAAGCAGAAACTTTGTATAAAAGGTTGTTGGAGGTTTATGAGGGTGTTCCTGAGGCACATTCTGAGGTTGCTACATGCCTGAATAATTTTGCCTTTCTTTATAGTAGTCGAGGCTTTTATGACAAAGCGGAACCCATGTATTTACGGGCTGTGGAAATATATGAGAAGAGCCTTGGGCAGCTACATCCTTGGGTTGCTCAAAGTCTGAGTAACTTGGCAGGACTTTACTGTAACCAAGGTCTTTATGACAAAGCAAAACCGCTACTAAAAAGGGCAATAAAAATAATGGTGAAAGAGTCGCCTGGCAGCCTAAATCTGGCTGTCACTATGGAAATCTATGCCAAACTACTCGAAGAAACCAACCGCGAAGAAAAAGCCAGAGAAATGCATGAACGGGCTCAAGCTATAAGGGATAAGAATGCCAAGAAATAAAAAAGACTGCCCTGAAAACAGGACAGCCTTAAACTACTTCACAGGAGGAAGCTTCTTAATTATGGTTCTTCTGACAAATGCGTACTTTTCTATTATAATTTCTGAGTAGACATCTCATTGTGATCAGCGACAATCATAATTCCCATTCTATTGTGCTGCCTACGGCGCTATTTTCATAATGATCTTTTACTAATAATTTCAAATCGAGTATACTTTCTAAACCTATAACTAAAAACAACCAACCCGTTCACCAGGTCAGTTGTTTTTCATCCTACGGTTTCCGCTTCTTTTTCTTCTTCCCATTTCTCCACCGTTCGATAAATGGAATGAAGCAATCAAGAATTTCACGGATCAGGAATATAATTATAAGCACTTTTTCTTTATTCATTGAACCTCCATTTAGCAATGACTACTAACCTGACAAGTACCGCACTGCCACCCAGTTATTGGCAGAAACACACCTGTATCCATAGCATTCAACACATCACTGGCAAGTTTGACAAGCTTACGGTCATTATCAGGTGTCCTGACAGTATAACGTTGTTCAAACACGGGCTTTTTATTCTTAACCAGGCAATCAATTCTTAGCAGGATATCACGATCATCAAGTTCCTGTAATATCCGGGTAGCATATCCGTAACAAGAAAATTGAAGGTTCTGATCAAGATCAGAGTCTGAAGGCTTTTTCGCAGCAGTCTTGTGGTCAACGACTACTATATTGCCGGTGTTATCCTTTTCAAGCAAGTCAAAGACACCGACTAGATCAGTGATATATTCGCCAGTATCCTGGTCAACCAAAGGAACTCGAAACTGTTCTTCAACTGAATGGATAACACTAGTGTCATGTCACACTTGTAATGTCGCATAATATGTATTATATTATCTTCATAATAAAATCTCAAATGAGTAATTATGAAGAAATACATCGTGACGCTCAAGCAAGAGGAGCGGGAACAGCTTAACAGCTATATTTCCAAAGGCAGTTGTAGATCACAGAAGGTTATCAATTCATTGATCCTGCTTGCTTGTGATGAAGGAGAATTCCAAACAGAACGTTCACTCAATAAAGAAATTGCCCGCG